>JBAPPP010000493.1:0-7681 GCA_049280175.1 Rhodanobacter sp. | reverse complement strand
GGTCGACATGGCTAAGCCAGAAACCAGAAAGATCAGCCGCGTCGCCCGCCGCGCGGCGGGGAGCGACGCGGCACCGCCGCTGGCAGCGACGGGATCAGAAGTCGTTTTCACACGTAGTCTACCTTGTCATCATTAAGGACAAATATATACAAACGTGCATAAACGTGCAAACGCTTTACTATGCCAAGCCGTCGCCAGGTAAAGGCGGCGCTGCGTTCCGTAGCGATCGGTTCAGCCCGAGCTGATGGGGCCTATGGGCGGGCGTTTAATGGGTATGAGGGCAAAGTCTGTGCGGTTTTGGCAACCAAAGTGTGTACTGGAATCTAAGTGGTGGTGAGGCGTCCGAAAAGCATAGCGGCTCCGCGGTATGTCCAGATTGTCCGAAAGTTCGTCGCTGGCTGAGAGGCTGTGCGCGATCGAATGTTGGCTTCAGGAGATCTGAGGTAGGTAGCTGGGTCTGGCCGCCGTCAGGCCTTGCTTCACTTGCACAGTGCGTTCATCGGCAAGCACCTCATCCAGGCCGGATTCGAGTCCGTCGAGCGCGCGCTTTACGATCTCCTCAGCACTGGACTTCGGCGCGTCGAACCCGCGCGCCAGGTCGGTATCGACAAAGCCCATATGCAGTCCCAGCACCTGTGTCGTCTGCGCCGCCAATTCGATACGCAAGGCATTGGTGAGTGACCACGCGGCTGACTTGCTCGCCGAATAGGCGGCCATCGCGCCGCTCACCCATGAGACCACTGACAATACATTGAGCAACGCGCCACCGCCGTTGGCCTTGAGAATCGGCGCAAAGGCCTTGCTCATGCGCAACATGCCGAAAAAATTGGTCTCGAAGATGCGTCGTGTCACGTCTTCGCTGTAAGGTGCAAGAAAGCCCCCGGACTGAGCAATGCCGGCGTTGTTGATCACAAGCGTCACGTCCGACGCCAGTTCGGCAGCTGCCGCCACATCGTCCGGGTTGGTGACGTCGAGTCGCAGGGGCTGAACACCGGGCTGCGTGATAGTTGCAGGATCGCGCGCGCCGGCGTAGACCTTGCGGGCGCCGCGGGCGAGCAACTCGCGTGTGAATACGAGACCGAGCCCGCGATTGGCTCCGGTAACAAGGACAGTAGCGTTCTCAATTTTCATAAGAGACTCCTTGAGGAAGGGACGCGATGAGCTCATCTGTTGTCACGATGGCATGGGCGAATGTCGGGCCATTGAGTTCGTGGGCGGAGTACATCATTTCCGGTTTGAACGCGGCGGTCGCGTCCCGAACTAGCGTCACGTGATAACCAAGCTCCGTGGCGTAGCGAGCCGTCGTTTCGATACAGGTGTTGGCCAGCAAGCCTGCGATGATCACGTATGAGATTCCTCTCTGCTTCAGACGGTAATCCAGATCCGTATTGGCGAACCCGCTCGATCCCCAATGTTCCTTAGCGATAACGTCACCGGCTTTAGGCACGAAATCCGGATGCCATTCGCCGCCCCATTCGCCACGTGCGAAGTGATGGCCCTCCATGACTCTTCGTTGGGTCGGGCTAGGGTGGTCCCAATCTTCATAGTCACCCGGCTCCCAACGACGGTGCGGTACGAAAACGACTGGAACGCCACTGGTACGAAAGGCTCGGTCAAGGTTACGAAGATTCTCAAGGAGCCCGACTTTCTTGGCGATCGGTTCGATGAGCGGGTAGGCCCTGCCGCCTTCTGACAAAAAATCATTGTAGGGATCGACCAGAAGATAGGCGGTTCCATCGCGAGGGTAGACAAATTTAGACATCGCATTTCTCCGGAAATGTCGTGGTCTAGCCTTCTCATGTTTGGCACTCTCGAACCAGACATGGCCGAAGATGCGGGTGCAGCCCGTCATGCTGCGCAGCAAGGTTTCGTTTCGCGCGCGCCCATCCAGGGAGATTTTCTGCGAGCGGGCATGGGCGCATGCCATGTCGATGGTGACTACGACCATCAGAACCGTCATCTCACAAGGGCAATTCCTTACCCGCCTGCTCGCTTATGAGGTACTCGGCGTACCAGTCCGGCCAATTCTCATCGCGTTGGCCGCCGGTCCGCTTCTCGTGCTCGCCGTGCGCGGCCTCCGCCCGCCGCAGCGCCGCAGCGAGATCCGCTGATGAGGTGAATGTCGTGACATCCGTGTCGATGCGGCCGGGTGCTCGATGGGTTAGCTCCTGGAACAGCCAGCCGTTGCCGTCCGGATCGCTGAACGAGGCGAACGAGCGGTAGCTGCTGCGTTTGGGATCCGGACCGCTAACCCGGACCCGCCCGAACAGGTAGGGCTCGTCCGGGCCGGCGTACACGCCAGCGGCGTCGTGGAATACTTCACTGATCTCCACACCGCGACCGACCAGTTCTTTGCGGGCCGCCTCGACGTCGGAGACGATCAGGTACAGGCCCTGGGCGGAGCCGGGGGTGGCCGCGGTGACGTTCTTGCCGAAGATGACTGAGCACCCGGAACCGGGCGGCGTGAACTGAATGACGCGGAAGTAGCCATCCTCTGAGAGGTAATCAGCGTCCAGCCTCCACCCCAGGCCACCGTAAAAGCGCTTGGCGCGATCGACGTCCGACACAGGGATGACGACGATCTCGAACTTCATATCCACGCCCCGCGCATGCGGGGTCTCGACTGCAGCGCTGCTCATGTGAACCTCCGACTGCTTGAGCCGCAACGCGGCCTTCTATATTGACGACAACAAAGCTTGGTGAACGGAACCGGGCTATCACCGTCGACGAGACCGGGGCAGCTCGAAATCCCACTCGTCCTACCGTATTTCGGGCTGACCGTGACGATAGGGCGGACATGGATGGCGCTCGCCGCCCACGTCCGCCCGGACATCATTCCGACATCAGGTGCGTGGCATGGGTGATGGTCCCGCCAGCGCGCAGGTCCGCAGCGACGAACGCGGTTTCGGCAAGCTCCACTTCGGTGGCGCCGGCCTTGACCGCCTCGCCCTTGTGGATTTCGATGCAATAGGGACACTGCGTGGTCAGCGCCACCGCCACTGCTATCAACTCCTTGTACTTCTTCGGGATTGCGCCGTCTGCGCGCGCTGCCTCGTCAAAGGCGAGGTAGGCCGTCCAAATGCCGGGAACCTTGGCGCCGAGCGTCTTCAGCTTCCTCATATTCGCCATGTCGTACATGCTCATCATCTTCCTCCTGCGCTCTTGCGCGACGAATTGCGCACAGCCAAGCCACCTCGTCAGCGTGACCAGGCTCGCGCGGAAGGGGCGTGTCAGCTAGTGGCGGTTGGTTTGCCCGAGTAGCCGTAGCTGGGCATCGAAAAAAAGAAAAGAACATGAAAGCTGGACCCGCGGTGGCGAGTGCGCAACCGAACTACTACTCAGGTCACACCCAGTAAATTTACGGAATCGGGCTCTGTTCGCAGCCCTCTTGCGATAAATCTTTTGAACGACAGAATGCTGATGATTGTCGCGCTGCCCTAGCAAGTATTTTCCCTTTCGACAGGCGAAACTCTCGCCGCACCCGCTCCGAAAATCAGCCGAGCGGCTTCATCAACCCGCTGCACCGACCTACTGAAGCCGCAGCTGTACTTTCGCGATGAAGCGCTGCAAGAACTCGTGGAAAGGTGGTCAAGAGGACCGCGTTTGAAGTCTTCGTCATACCGCAACGGCAGCATTCACGAATTCATTACTTATCCGCGCAAAGAAGAGCATAGGATCGCCGGTAGTTCACGCGTTGTTATCAATTTCGCGGGAAGCTTGGACCGCACCCACCGATGTCTTTCGGCAATGCGAGGGGTCCCATGGATAAGCCTGTCCCAGGTCGGCGTCAGTTCCTCATCGGCACCGCTGTCGTCGTTGGCACGGGCCTGGCGGGGGTCCTTGGTACGACCATCCGTGATGGCGAGTTGGGTGCTCCGCCGCGTGCTTATAAGGGAGGCGTTCCCTGGACCGAGGGTCAGGCGGACGCGCCGCCGGGCGTTTCAGGTGAAGACTATAAGTTCTTCACCCCCGCCGAACGCATGTTTATTGAGGCCGCGGTTAGCCGTCTAATTCCAAACGACGAGGTGGGTCCCGGGGCCCTCGAAGCGAATGTGCCCTTCTTCATAGATCGGCAATTGGCAGGGCCCTTCGGTCGAGGTGATCACTATTACCTGGGCGGACCTTGGCCCAAGGGTACGCCTGAGCAAGGTTATCAGAGTCGCTTTTCGCCGGCTCAAATGTATCGCGCGGCGATTGCCGCGATCGACAAGCATACACGCGCGAACTTCAAAGGCGCCGAGTTTGCGAAACTTTCCGACGACGATCGCGACAAGCTGTTGAAGAGCATGGAGAGTGGATCTATCCAACTCGAAGACGGGGTCGATGCGAAGACATTCTTCACGATGCTGTTGCAGAACACCAAGGAAGGTTATTTCTCCGATCCTATTTATGGCGGCAACAAGGACATGGCGGCATGGAAAATGATCGGCTTTCCCGGTGCGCATTACGATTATCGGGAATGGGTGACTCGCCACGGTGAACCGGTGCCTTTTCCGCCCGTGAGTTTCAAGGGGCGCCCAGGCTGGAATGGGGAGAGCTGAACATGGTGACGACTTTAAAGCCGGTTGATGCCGTCATCGTTGGATTTGGCTGGACCGGTGCCATCCTGGCTCAGCAACTGTGCGATGCGGGTCTTGAAGTCCTTGCCCTGGAGCGCGGCCCCTGGCGCGATACATCGACGGATTTTGCAACGGGATTCGCTCAAGATGAGCTGCGCTATATGTGGCGGCATCATCTTTTTCAAAACGTCTCCGACGACACGTTGACGATCCGCAACAACGTCAATCAGACCGCGTTGCCGATGCGGCATCTTGGCTCATTTCTTTTAGGCACAGGTGTTGGGAGCGGTGGTGTGCACTGGAACGGTCAGATCTGGCGATTCCTACCAACGGATTTTCTGACCAAGAGCCACAACGAACAGCGCTACGGAAAAAACTCAGTGTCCGACTACGACCTCACGGTACAAGATTGGGGTGTGACGTACGACGATCTCGAACCCTACTACAATCAGTTCGACGTGCTATGTGGGACGAGCGGGAAGGCGGGCAACCTTAACGGCCAGATTCAACCCGGTGGCAATCCGTTCGAGGGTGCGCGCTCGGCCGAATATCCTACGCCGCCCATGCCGCAAACGTACGGTCCGACATTATTCGGTAAAGCGGCAGCCGATCTTGGGCGTCATCCGTTTCCTCATCCCACGGGAAATCTGTCGCAGCCCTACGTCAACAATCTTGGTGCGCAGATCGGAGCTTGCACCTACTGCGGCTTCTGCGAAAAATTCGGTTGCGGTAATTACTCCAAGGCCAGTCCGCAAACGACCGTCTTGCCTTATGTCATGGCCAAGAGCAATTTCACGCTACGCACGGAAAGCGAAGTGCTGAAGGTCGAGCTATCACCCGACCGCAAGCACGCTACGGGAGTCAGCTACGTCAACAGCGCCGGTGAAGAATTCTTTCAGCCAGCTTCGCTGGTGATCCTGTCATCCTACATTCTGCAAAACGTGCGTCTGTTACTTCTTTCGGGCATCGGCACGCCGTATAACCCGCAGACCGGTCTGGGTGTCGTCGGAAAAAATTACGCGTATCAGACGATGTCGTCTGTGAATGTTTTCTTTGACGACAAGCTGATCAACCCGTACATTGGCGCCGGTGCACTCGCTACCGTGGTCGATGATTTCAACGGCGACAATTTCGATCACTCGGGACTCGGTTTCATCGGTGGCGCCTACATCGCTGGCATGATTACCGGCGGTCGCCCCATCGAGATGATCTATACACCTCAAGGAACACCTGCATGGGGCCTGGCCTGGAAGCATGCAGCGGCCAAGAACTACCTGCGATCGTTCAGCTTGAGCGTCCATGGCTCTTGCATGAGCCATCGCGGGAATTATCTCGACCTGGATCCCACGTATCGCGATATCCATGGCCGCCCGATGCTGCGGATGACGTTCGACTTTACGGACAACGAACACAAGATGTCCGATTACCTAACAGATCGCGCCGCGGAGATCGCCAAAGCGATGAATCCCCGTGAGATCAAACTCAATCGGCGCATCGGCTCGTGGAACGTAGTGCCTTACCAAACGACGCATAACACGGGCGGAGCCATCATGGGCGATAGCCCCGCCAACAGCGTGGTCAATAAGTACCTGCAAAGCTGGGACGTGCCCAACGTATTCTCGATGGGCGCCGGCGCCTTTCCGCAGAACGCCGGCTATAACCCCACCGGCACCGTGGCCGCGTTGGCATATCACTCGGCGCAGGCAATCATTCAGCAATATCTTAAAAGTCCCGGTCCATTGGTACAGGCGTAAACGCCATGCGCATGCTACTTCGTGTCATAGGGGTGCTGATTGTTCTCGGTATTTTTGTGGGTGCTTATTCAGCCTGGGCTCTGAGTGGCGTCGCCGCGTTGCCTGCCGGACCCGTAACATCGGTGGCGGCGGCGGGGATCTTGCTGAAGCCCATCGCCGAAGGTCCAAACGCGGCGCAGCTTCGCAAAGGGCAATATCTGGCTCGGGCAGGCGATTGTCTGTCATGTCACTTGCGTGCTGACGGCGAACCGTTCGCCGGAGGCCTGGGATTGAATACGCCGTTTGGAGTGATCTACACCTCGAATATTTCTTCAGACCCCGACCAAGGCATCGGCCATTGGACGCCCGATCAATTCTATCGCGCCATGCACGATGGCATCGGTGGTCACGATCAGCATTTGTATCCCGCATTTCCGTATCCGTGGTTTCGCCATCTGAGCCGTCAGGACGATGACGCCTTGCTCGCGTATCTGAAGACGACACCACCCGTCAATTATCAGCCGCCCGACAATAAACTTGTTTTCCCGATGAACGTGCGGTCTGCAGTAGCAGTGTGGAACCTGCTGTCGTTATCACAACAGCCGGAGACGCAAACGCCGCAAGGCGCCACTGCCGAATGGCTTCGTGGCCAAGCACTTGTCATGGGCCCTGGCCACTGCAGCCAATGTCACACGCCACGCAATCTTTTAGGTGCGGACAAGCAGGGTAAGGCGTTCCAGGGAGGCCTGCTGGACAACTTTGTCTCGCCTGATCTGACGGGCAATCAGCGGACGGGGCTTGGACGTTGGTCCATCGACGACATTACCGAGTACTTGCGTACGGGACGAAATGCTCGCGCAGCGGCAGGCGGCCCCATGGGTGATGTCGTTACTTATTCGACGTCGTTGATTACAGATGAAGATCGGCATGCGATTGCGGTATATCTGAAAAGCTTGCCCGCTAGTGCCGATGTTGATGTGACGAACCCGGATCCAGCATCGATGAAGCGCGGCGGCGCCATTTTTTCCGATGCATGCACGGCTTGTCATCTCGAGAACGCAGTGGGTCAACCAACGCTTTTTCCGCCACTGGGGAATAACGCCGTCACCCAACAAAACGATGCCACAGGGGTGCTGCATATCATTTTGGCCGGAGTGCGCGTGGGTCCATCGCCGACTCGTCCTTCTCCTCTGACGATGTCGAGCTTTGCGTGGAAGCTTACTGACCAGCAGGTGGCAGACGTCAGCACCTATATTCGAAATAGTTGGGGCAATCGGGCCTCTCCGGTAAGCGCCGCGGACGTAGCGAAACTGCGTGGCAAGTTGCAATTGGATGAGCTTCGTCTCACCGATAATTCGGGTGATCACTAGCTATTGAGTGGTTGATGGG
>JBAPPP010000492.1:0-7561 GCA_049280175.1 Rhodanobacter sp. | reverse complement strand
CCAGCGGCGCCGGTCTTCGGGTCGGCGGCCGCGTAGACCAGGCGATCGATGCGTGCATGGATCATCGCCATGGCGCACATCGAGCAAGGCTCCAACGTGACGTACAAGGTGGCGCCGGACAGCCGATGGTTGGCGAGCTTTTCGCCAGCCGCGCGCATGGCCTGGATTTCGGCATGCGCGGTAGGGTCGTGCAAGGTGATGTTGCGGTTCCAGCCGAGGCCGATGATCTCCCCGCCCTGCACCAGGACGGCGCCCACCGGCACTTCGTTTTCGGCGTCGCGTGCGTGTGCGGCAAGTTGCAAGGCACGCTGCATGTGCTGCACGTCCGCAGCCGAAAATGATCCGCTTGACTCGATAATTTCGTCAGTCATTTCAATGTATTGTCAGTTAAACATGAGAAAGCCGGCAAGTCGCCGGCTTTCCCTGGTGCGTGCAAGCCTTTGATTTTGTTATTCCCACTCGATCGTGGCAGGCGGCTTGCCGCTTATGTCATAAACTACACGAGAAACACCACGTAACTCGTTGATTATTCTGTTTGATACCTTGCCGAGAAACTCGTACGGCAGGTGCGCCCAGTGCGCCGTCATGAAGTCGATGGTCTCCACCGCGCGCAGCGCAATCACCCACTCGTAGGCACGCGCGTCGCCAACCACACCGACTGATTTCACCGGCAGGAAGACGGCGAATGCCTGACTGGTCTTGTCGTACAGGTCGGCCTTGCGTAGCTCGTCGATGAAGATGGCATCGGCGCGGGCCAGCAATTCGGCATATTCGGGCTTCACCTCACCCAGGATGCGTACACCCAGCCCCGGACCCGGGAACGGATGGCGATAAACCATGGCGCGTGGCAGGCCGAGTTCCACGCCGATTCGGCGTACCTCGTCCTTGAACAATTCGCGCAGCGGTTCAACCAGCTTGAGCTTCATATGCGCCGGCAGGCCACCGACGTTATGGTGGCTCTTGATGACATGGGCCTTACCGGTCTTGCTGCCGGCCGACTCGATCACGTCGGGATAAATGGTCCCTTGCGCCAGCCACTTCACGTTGCTGCCATCGGCGGTGATCTTGCTCGACTCCTCGTCGAAGATATCCACGAACAAACCGCCGATGATCTTGCGCTTCGCTTCCGGATCGGACACCCCGGCCAGCGCACTGAAATAGCGCTCGGCGGCGTTGACGCGGATGACCTTGATGCCCATGCCGTGCTCATCGGAGTCGGCCATGGTAGCCATCACCTGGTCGCCTTCCTGCCAACGCAGCAGGCCGGTATCGACAAATACACAGGTCAGCCGATCGCCGATCGCGCGGTGCAGCAGGGCGGCAACCACCGAGGAATCCACACCACCGGACAGGCCGAGCAGCACGTGATCATCGCCAACCAGCGCGCGCACGCGGGCGATCTGGTCATCGATGATGTTGGCTGCGGTCCACAACGTGGCGCAGCCGCAGATCTCGGTGATGAAGCGCTTCAGCAGCGCCCCGCCCTGCTTCGTATGCGTCACTTCCGGATGGAACTGCACGCCATACCAGCGCTTGGCGTCGTTCTCCATCACGGCGACTGGGATGCGATCGGTGCTGCCGGTGATGGCGAAGCCCGGTGGGGCTTTGGCGACGTGATCACCGTGGCTCATCCAGACGTCCAATCGGTGACTACCGGCATGATCCGTCAAGCCGTCAAACAGACGGCTCGTCGTCACGATGTCCACTTCGGCATGACCGAACTCACGTGCATCGGCAGCCTCGGTCGCACCACCGAGCTGCGCGGCCATGGTCTGCATGCCGTAGCAGATGCCGAGGATCGGCGTACCGGCATCGAACACTTGTTGTGGCGCTTTCGGCGCGCCCTCCAGCGTGGTCGATTCCGGGCCACCGGACAGGATGATGCCCTTTGCACCAAACGCGGCGATCTGCGCCGGATCGTGATCCCATGCCCAGATCTCGCAGTACACGCCAAGCTCGCGGATACGACGCGCAATCAGCTGCGTGTACTGCGCACCGAAATCGAGAATGAGGATCTTGTCGGTATGGATGTTGGTCATTGGGGAGGGCTCGGAACAGGGACGAGGGACGAGTAGCGAGGGCGTTGGATTGACTAACACGGCGAGTAACTGTGTTCCGGGCACTAAAGGCCGGAACCAGCGAGGACGCCCAGTCAGGCGCCCTCGCTACTCGCTACTCGTCCCTCGCCTTTCAGGAATTCAGCCGATAGTTCGGCGCTTCCTTGGTGATCTGGATATCGTGCGGATGCGCTTCGGCAACACCGGCCGCGGTCACTTTCACGAACTGAGCGTTGTTCCGCACATCGTCGATCGTGGCCGCGCCCAGGTAACCCATCGACGCACGCAAGCCGCCGATCAGCTGATGGATGATGTTGCGCAGCGGACCGCGATACGGCACCCGGCCTTCGATGCCTTCGGGCACCAGCTTGTCGGCGTCGGCTTCGTCCTGGAAGTAGCGATCCTTCGAGCCGAGCTGCATTGCACCGATCGAGCCCATGCCGCGATAGCTCTTGTACGAACGTCCCTGGAACAACTCCACTTCGCCCGGCGATTCCTCGGTACCGGCGAACATCGAGCCGAGCATCACGGTGGATGCGCCGGCAGCGAGCGCCTTGGGGATGTCGCCGGAGTAGCGGATGCCGCCATCGGCGATCAGCGGAATCTCGTCCTTCAGCGCGGTGGCGACCAGGTCGATCGCGGTGATCTGCGGCACGCCGACACCAGCGACCACGCGAGTGGTGCAGATCGAGCCCGGGCCCACGCCAACCTTGACCGCATCGACGCCCACGTCGAGCAGCGCACGCGCTGCCTCGCCAGTGACGATGTTGCCGGCGATCACCTGGACCTGCGGATAGTGTTTCTTGACCCAGCCAGCACGTTCGATCACGCCCTGCGAGTGGCCGTGCGCGGTATCCACTACCAGCACGTCCACGCCGGCATCGACCAGCGCAGCGATGCGCTGCTCGGTATCGCCACCCACGCCAACCGCGGCGCCGACCAGCAATGCCTCATGCTTGTCCTTCGCGGCGTGCGGATTGTCGCGCGCTTTCTGGATGTCCTTGACAGTGATCAGCCCGCGCAACTGGAACGCGTCGTTGACCACCAGCACTTTCTCGATGCGGTGCTTGTGCAGCAACAGCAGCACGTCGTCCTGGCTGGCGCCCTCACGGACCGTCACCAGCTTTTCCTGGCGGGTCATGATGTTGCGCACCGGATCATCGTGCTTGCGCTCGAAGCGCAGGTCGCGGCTGGTGACGATGCCCACGAGTTTCGTGCCATCGACCACCGGCACGCCGGAGATGTTGTGCGCGTGGGTCAGGCGCAACACTTCGCGGATCGAGGTGTCGGGCCCGACGGTGATCGGGCTGCGGATAACACCGGCCTCGAACTTCTTCACCAAGCGCACTTCGGCGGCCTGCTGCTCGGCCGTCATGTTCTTGTGGATGATGCCGATGCCGCCGTTCTGCGCCATGGTTATGGCGAGTCGTGCTTCGGTGACGGTGTCCATGGCGGCGGACACGATGGGAATGTTCAGGCGCAGACTACGCGTCAGTCGGGTCGAGGTGTCCACGTCGCGTGGCAGCACGACCGAATGGGCCGGAACAAGGAAGACGTCGTCGTAGGTCAGGGCCTCGGCGAGGATGCGCATGCGAAAAGTCCCGCTGCAAAGAGGGGATTATACGCGCCCTGCCGTGATGCTCGCCAGATCCCCAGCTGAACGAGCGCTCAGATCAAGCCTGTTGGGCGAATGCGGTACGTGCCTCGGCCGCTTCCAGTGTGTTTTCAATCAGCGTAGCGACCGTCATCGGACCGACCCCACCGGGGACGGGTGTGATCCAGCTGGCCTGCCTTGCGGCCGCATCGAAATCCACGTCACCCACTAGTCGGCCATCGTCGAGGCGGTTGATGCCGACATCGATCACCACCGCGCCGGGCTTGATCCAGTCACCCTTGACCAACCCCGGCTTGCCGACCGCGACGACCAGGATATCCGCCTGCCGCACGAAGCTTTCCAGGTCACGGGTAAAGCGGTGACAGCTGGTGGTGGTGCAACCGGCAATCATCAGCTCCAACACCAGCGGACGCCCTACGTGGTTGGACACGCCGACCACAACCGCATGTTGACCGCGCACAGGCCGATCGGTGTGGCCAAGCAGGGTCATCACGCCCTTCGGCGTACACGGGCGCAAGCCGAACCGGCGCAATGCCAGGCGCCCCACGTTCACCGCCTGAAAACCATCCACGTCCTTGTCCGGATCGATGCGGTCGACCAGCGCATCCTCATCGATATGTTTCGGCAGCGGTGATTGCACCAGGATGCCATGCACGTCCGGGTCGGCATTCAGCCGATCGATCAGCGCAAACAGTTCGACCTGTGTCGTCGCCGAAGGCAGGTCGTAATCGAACGAACGAAAGCCGACCTGGTGGCAGGCCTTGCGCTTGTTGCGCACATAGACCGAAGAGGCCGCATCGTCACCCACCAGCACCACCGCCAGTCCTGGTGCGGCCTGCCCCTGTGCCAGCCGTTGGGTCACGCGCTTGCTGACTCTCTCCAGCAATTCCTGCGCGATGCGTTTGCCGTCGAGGATGCGTGCGCTCATGGGGATGCCTTGCAGGAGATGGCTCATTATCGCGACTCGCTCACACCCGCACAAACACGGCAGCCAACACACTGCTCAACTTGCGGCGGCGCAGAGCTCGGCAATATCGTCGTAACCGCGAAAGACGGCCGCGCGACCACAGCCTGGGCAATCCGGATCCCTGGGCAGCCGGGTCTCGCGGAAGCGCATGCTGAGCGCGTCGAATACCAGCAAACGGCCGATCAGTGGCTCGCCCAGTCCGAGCAACAACTTCAACGCTTCGGTCGCCTGCAGCAATCCGACCATGCCCGGCAGCACTCCGAGCACGCCGGCCTCGCTGCAATTGGGCGCGTCGGCGGCAGCCGGTGGTTCGGGGAACAGGCAGCGGTAACACGGTGAATCGTCACGACGCGGATCGAACACACTGAGTTGTCCGGTGAAACGCTCGACAGCGCCGTACACCATCGGCAGTTTCAATCGAAACGAGGCAGCGGCGAGCAAGTAGCGCGCTGGAAAATTGTCGGCGCCATCGATCAGCAGGTCATGTCCTGCAAGCAGCCGTTCCACGTTGTTCGCCTGTAAACGCTCAGTGCTGGTTTCGATGCGGATGCGCGGATTGAGTGCCTGCAGCGCGATCCGCGCCGACTCGGTCTTGGCCATGCCGACCCGTGCGTCGGCATGGATGATCTGGCGATGCAGGTTGGAGCGCTCGACCTTGTCGTCATCGATCAGGGTGAGCTGACCCACTCCGGCCGCTGCCAGGTACAGCGCGACCGGCGCACCGAGTCCACCAGCGCCAAGCACGACCACCTTCGCCGCCGTCAATCGGGCCTGCCCTGCCTCCCCCACCTGCGGCAGGCGCAGCTGACGGGCGTAGCGTTCGACGGCATCCACGTCGAGCGTGCCGCTGGACATCGGCAAGCCCTCCGTCTTCCAGCGGCCGAAGCCGCCGGCCACCGAACTGACCTGGCGATAACCCATTCGCAGTAGTGCCTCAGCAGCTAGCAGCGAGCGCTGGCCGCTGCCGCACAGCAGCAGTACGGGACGGTTGCGATCGGCTTCGAGTTGCTCGATGCGCAGTTCGAGGAATCCGCGCGACAGGCCGAGCGCATTGGCGGGCATGCCTGTGGCGCGTTCGGCGTCTTCACGCACGTCGATCAGCAAGGCGCCTTGCGCCTGCAGCGCCAGCGCTCGGGCAGGTGGTATTTCAGCAATGCGCTCGCGCAGCGCGTCGAGCCAGGCTTCGCGATTCAGTGGTTCGCTCATGGGGTCAGTTTACGAGAAGCTGACGGGCGCGTGCTTGCAGACGATGACGGCACAGGATCACAGCAGAGTCTTGCTCGTCATTCCTGCGCGGGGATGACGAGCGTGATGTACAGGGCATCGAAGGTATTGGAACGGCTCAGCGCGTGCGCTTGATCAGGTCACTGACCCTGCGCCGGGCCTTTTGCTGCTGCTCTTTGGTCAGCACCTTCTTGCGCCCTGCGTACGGGTTTTCACCCTCTTTGAAAGCAATGCGAACCGGCGTGCCTTCGAGCTTGTAGCGCTTGCGGAAGAAGTTTTCCAGATAGCGCTGGTAAGCCGGGGCAATATGTTTCGTGCGCGTGCCGTGGATCACGATGGTCGGCGGATTGTTGCCGCCCGGATGCGCAAAACGCAGCTTCGGTGCATGACCGTTCACCAGCGGCGGCTGGTAGCTTTCGTAAGCTTTCTCCAGCGTCTTGGTGAGATCCGAAGACACCAATACCTTGGTCGCCGACGCATGCGCACGCACCACCGCACGCATCAGCTCGCGCAAGCCTGAACCATGCAGCGCGGAGATGTAGACCTGCTTGGCCCAGTCGACAAACACCAGTCGGCGATCCAGTGCGCGCAGGCACTCATCGCGCTGGTATTGGTCCATGCCGTCCCACTTGTTGACGGCGATCACCAGCGCCCGGCCCTCGTCCATCGCGTAACCGATCAGGGTGAGATCCTGGTCGGCCAGGTTTTCGCGGGCATCGATCATCACCACCACAACCTGGGCGGCGGCAATCGACTGCAGCGTCTTGATGACGCTGAATTTCTCGACGGCCTCTTCAACGCGTGCCTTGCGCCGGATACCAGCGGTATCAATCAGTGTGTAACGCTTGCCGTCACGTTCCAGCGGCACCCGGATCGGATCGCGGGTGGTGCCGGCGACGTCGGACACGATCAACCGATCCTCACCCAGCAGGCGATTGATCAGGGTCGACTTGCCGGCATTTGGACGGCCAACGATGGCGACGCGAATGCTGCCGCTCTCGCCGTCCCCTTCGATCGTACTTTCTTCGTCGACGGGTAGCAGCGGCAGGATGACCTGGATGAGATCGTCGGTGCCGCGATTGTGCGCGGCGGACAACGGCAAGGTGGTGCCGATGCCGAAGGCAGAAAACTCGGCGAGCACAGCCTGCTCTTCGAGTCCGTCGGTCTTGTTGACCGCAGCGATGATCGGTTTGCCGCTGCGACGCAGCTCGTTGAGGATGACGTAGTCCTGCGGTAGCAGGCCATCGCGGGCATCGACCACGAACACCAGTACGTTCGCTTCTTCGATCGCCAGGCGCACCTGCTTCGCGGTCAGAACATCCATCGCCTCCTCGACACCGGACAGACCACCGGTATCGACCACCACGAACGGCCGTTCACCACTACGGCAGACGCCGTAGTGACGATCGCGGGTGACGCCCGGCATGTCCGCCACCAAGGCGTCACGGCTGCGCGTGAGCACATTGAAAAGCGTCGATTTACCGACATTGGGACGACCAACTAGCGCGACTACGGGCAACATGATTTAGGCAAAGTCTCCGCGATCAGTGCGCGGACAGACGGTAGGCGCCGATATGGCCCTTCACGTCCTCGACATAGACGATGTCACCCACCACCAGCGGCTGGGCACGGATCGCTTTCTTGGACAGGCGCTCGCGCCCGGCCAGTGCACCGTCACCGATCTGCAACCAGTGCACA
>JBAPPP010000491.1:0-2814 GCA_049280175.1 Rhodanobacter sp. | reverse complement strand
GTCCTTCAGTCGTATCGCAATTTCCGCGCGATCCTGCAGCAGATCGGGCGAATTCGGACTGAGTTTGATGGCCTGGTCGAGCTTGGTGGCAGCATCGGCGTAATGGCCGGCCTGTTCGTCGTTCTGCGCGTTGTCCTGCAACAGGGTGACGCCGGGGTCGCGCAGCGGATTGACACTGATGACGGACTTCTCGCGATCACCTGCGGCGCGGATCGCCCCAATCATGTCGCGATCCGGCATGACCGTAGGCTTGACCGGGGCCGGCGGCTCCGGAATAAACAGACTGCACGCACCCAGCAGGGCGAAGACAGCCAGCACAGGCAAGACGGAAAAACGCTTGAGAAAATGCAACATGATCAATTCCGGATCGGGGTATCGGGGTTGGCGGGCGACGGCGTGCTGGCAGCAGGGGACGGTGCGCTGCCGCCGAACAGACTCTGCAGGAAACAACCTTCGGTATCCGCCGAAAGCGTACCGGCGACCACCGGAAACTGCCGCGCGCCTTCGCACTGCGACTCGGTGCGCTTGCCATCGGTCGGGTTGATCCAGGCCATTTCCAGCCCGTCTCCCACGGTGGTGGGCAGCGCCTGCGTCGGCAGCTTGGCGAACAGCTCACGCCAGGCACGCAAGCCGCCATCGGCACCGAACAAGGTGGTCGGCTTGTTGTCGTCGCGACCGATCCAGAACACTGCCAGATGCTCGCCGGTAAAGCCGGCAAACCAGCTGTCCCGCAAGTCGTTGCTGGTACCGGTCTTGCCGGCGGCATGCAACCACTTCAGGTTCGAATCGCCAATCGCGTGGGCAGTGCCGGTCAATGCCACCTGCTGCATGGCCCACGTCACCAGTCGCACCGCGCCCTGGTATTCGCCGTTGCCACTCTGTACCTGGTAACGCTTGATCGTGAGGCCGTTACCGTCGACTACGCCGCGCACCGCCACCAGCGGCAACGCGTGGCCGTCGGCTGCCAGGTATTGATAGAGCTGCGCCACCTGCAGTGGGGCCAGATCGAGTGCACCGATCAACAGCGACGGGCTGGGGCTGACATTGTCGAGACCGAACGATTTAAGGAACGCCTGGATCCGCGGCAGACCCACTTCAAGACCCAGGTGAATCGTGGCGAGGTTCCACGAATGCGCCAACGCATCGACCATCGGCAGCTGGCCGTGGCTCTGGTTGTCATCATTGTGCGGCGTCCACATGCTGCCGTCCGGCTGGCGCATGCTGACCGGGCTGTCGTCGAGCAGGGTGGACAGATTCCAGCGCTCCGGCTGGGTCAGTGCCACCAGATAGACAAAGGGCTTTACCAGCGAACCGATCGGCCGACGCGCATCGAGTGCGCGATTGAAGCCCTGGTCGCCGGGAATCTTGCTGCCGACCACCGCCAGCACGCTGCCGGTTTGCGCATCGGTCACCACGCCCGCTGCCTGCACCGCATCGCCGCGCTTGCCGAGGCTTTGCAGCGCCGTGGTGATCGCCTGTTCGGTGTATAGCTGGGCGGCCGGATCGAGTGTGGTGAACACCGACAGGTTGCCATCCCGCAGCGACTGTTCGTCGAAATCGGCGGTGATCTGCGTGCGTACCAGTTGTAGAAACGCGGGGAAGCGATCGTGCGGCAACTGACCGTTGTTGATGACGTCCAGTGGCGCAGCTTGTGCGCTGCTGGCCTGCGCAGCATTGAGCAGGCCGGTATCGGCAAACTCCTGCAGCACCAGGTTACGCCGGGTCAGTGCGCGGTCGGGTGCGCGGCGCGGATCGTAGTAGCTGGGACCTTTCACCATGCCGACCAGCAGTGCGATTTCCTGCGGCCGCAGGTCCTCCATGCGACGGCCGAAGTAGAACTCGGACGCCGCGGCAAAGCCGCGTATGGCCTGGTCACCCTGCTGTCCGAGGAAGACGTCGTTGACGTAGGCCTCGAGGATCCGCCCCTTGCTGTAATGCGCCTCGAGCAACATCGACATCAGCGCTTCATTGATCTTGCGCGTGAAGTTCTGGTCGCGGCTCAGAAACAGATTGCGCACCAGTTGCTGGGTCAGCGTGGAACCACCCTGCACGGTGTGCCCGGCGCGCAGGTTAGCAAAGGCGGCGCGAATGATCGCGCTGAAATCGATGCCGATGTGATGCTTGAAATCACGGTCCTCGACCGCTTGCAGGCCGCTTAGCAGCAGCGGCGGCACATCGGCCAGATGCACGAAACGGCGTTCTTCCTGACTGGCGCCGTACAGCGTGGCGATGCGCGCCGGATCCAGATGCGTCAGGGCGATGGCTTTGTCGCCGACCACGTCCTGCACCGACTGCACTGTGCCGTTGCCCAGTGTGACGCGAATATGTTTGGGCAACTCGCCGCCATCCGGGCCGGCGTAGCCGCGCGAGGTGATCAGGTAGCGCGTGCCCTGCTTCACCCAGCTGCCGGCCACTTGTCCGTGGCCGTCATCGCTGTAGCCGGCAAAGGTGAGCTCAAGCTCCAGTGCGGCCGGCGTCATCGGCGTGCCCGCGGCCAGCGGCAGCGGTCGCGCGTAAACGCGGGTGGGCACGGCAAACACCAGATCGTTGAAGCGATCCTGCACGCGCTTGTTCAACACCAGCGTATACGGCAGCACGAAACCGAACAACAGGCCCATGCCGATCCAGAACGGGATGCGCAGCCACGGCCAACAGGCGCGTGCGATCGAACGGGTACGGGTCAAGAAGTCCAACGTAGGGGGAATCCGGCAGTGAGTGGTCCGATCATAGGGCCTGCCACCCGGCGGGCATCTGAACGCGGGGGCCGGTTCCGTGGCAAAACGCGGGCATTATGAGGGGTTGCTCCCCTACACC
>JBAPPP010000490.1:0-9069 GCA_049280175.1 Rhodanobacter sp. | reverse complement strand
ATCTTGACTACTACACGCAAGGCCAGCTGCTTGCCCCGCAAAAGATCGGCTACAACCTGGATGGCATATTTTCATCCCAGCAGGTATCAAGACGCCTGGGTGGAAGCAATATCTATCTATCTGCCCGGTGGGTTTATCTCGATATCGACAGTCGTCTGAATATTCCAGGCAACGACCAGTTTTTCAAGTCGAGCGACTTCTCGAAAGTAGCGTCAGGCGTAGGCCCGCTGCTCGAATACGATTCGAGAGATAACACGTTGACGCCGTCCAGTGGCTGGCTTTCGATGATCGAAGCCACCTACTACTCACCGACGTTCGGCGGAGACAACACCTTTCAGAGTTACCGAACGCACACGCTAGGGTATCTCCCCTTTGGTTCTGAATGGGTATTGGGCCTACGTGCCGATTACCGCGCCGCCCGCGGTGACGTCCCGTTCTATCAACTGCCATCGATCGACCTACGCGGTATCTCCTACGGTCGCTACCAGAATCTCAACGTCGCCATGGTCGAAGCCGAATTGCGCTGGAACTTTACTTCCCGGTGGGCGGCGCTGGCGTTCACTGGGGCGGGTCGCGCGTGGGGCAGGAATATTGACTTCGGCGACGCGGGCACTGAGTCGACCGAAGGGGTGGGCATTCGATATCTGATTGCACGACAGCTGGGAATGTACGTTGGGGTGGACTCGGCATGGGGACCGGGTGAGCACACTTATTACCTGCAAGTAGGAAGTGCATGGAGATGACATGGTGTCGCGATGCATCGCATGTGCGTTTTGCGGCGTCACTTAGCTGAACTTTTTGGAGCCTTTCATATGAGTATCCCGTCGCCACCAACGATCAACGAAAGCACTGACCTGAAGCCCGTGGATCGTATTTCGATCGAGCTATCGTCGCGCCGCACGGGGATGTCCTTTCAGCGAACCCGCATGAGCGCAGATCGCACCCTGATGTCGGTGATGCGGACGTCCATTTCACTCATCGGGTTTGGCTTCACGATATTCCAGGTATTCGGGCATTTGCGCGATTTGAATGTGATCGCCAAGACAAGCCATGCTCCGCGGAACTTTTCCATTGCGCTGGTAGCCATTGGCATCGTCATGCTGGCGCTTGGTATCGTTTACCACATTAAATATATGGCGGCATTGCGCGACCAGCGTCGGGATATGGTCGAGCAGAAGCTGATTCACGGTGAGAGTCCGTATCCTGTATCGCTGACGCTGCTCGTGGCCACCTTGGTGCTCATGCTTGGATTGCTCGCGATCGCCAGTATGGTTTTCAACATTGGCCCCTTTTGACTGGATTTTGGAAAGAGCGGGCTGATGGCTTGCGAAGGCAGTCCAGGAGGGCGGGATACAGCCCTGTGGCGCCCCGTCATGAATCGCAATCTTTCGTCAGCGTGTTCAACAATAAGGGCGCCGTGGCGCCCTTATTGATTTACGACCGCTTTGACGGGATAACTTTCGCCTTAGCCACCGGCACCGACCTTGTGCATCGCCGACAATGCATCGTCGATGGTAAAGGTCGCCGCTTTCTGACGCGGCGGGTAGTCTGCGAACGTCTTCACAAACTCGGTCGCGAGGCCTTGGGCGGCCATGATCATGTAAGCATGGCTGAGGTACCAGTCCCAATACGTGTTCGACGTAATGTCCGCACGTTCGTAAGGGTCGGTGCGCAGGTTGTGGATCTTGGGAATGCGCAGTTTGGTGAACGGTTCGCCCCAGATCAGCAGCGTGCCTGGGCAGCGCTGTTCGAGGAAGGTGATCTTCCAGTTGTCGAAGCGCATGGCGACCAGGTCGCCATCGTCA
This sequence comes from Rhodanobacter sp., assembly GCA_049280175.1. GTDB lineage: Bacteria > Pseudomonadota > Gammaproteobacteria > Xanthomonadales > Rhodanobacteraceae > Rhodanobacter. The sequence goes on along the minus strand of JBAPPP010000490.1, from coordinate 7,264 downwards.
TCGAAGTAGATCAACCCCTTGCGCGGCCCCACCTTTTCCTTGCCGGTCAGGTATGGCAGGAAATTGTAACCGTCGATATGTACCTTGTAGGTCACGTCGCCGGCCTTGTGGCCTTTCTTGAGCTTGTCGACCACATCCGGATCGCCTGCAGCGGCGAGGAAGGTCGGCAGCCAGTCATGGTGCTGGATGATCTCGTTGGATACCACGCCTGCAGGGATCCTTCCGGGCCAGCGGACCAGTTCGGGGATGCGGAATGCACCTTCCCAATTGGTGTCCTTCTCGCTGCGGAACGGCGTCATCGCGCCATCCGGCCAAGTGTTCATATGTGGGCCGTTGTCGGTGCTGTAGACGACGATCGTATCTTCTGCAATACCCAACTTGTCGAGGGCATCCAGCACCTGGCCGACATTCTTGTCATGGTCGATCATGGTGTCGTGGTAACGCGACTGCCAGTGGCCGGCCTGACCTACGCTCTCCGGCTTGGTATGCGTGCGGCAGTGCATGTGGGTGAAGTTGACCCAGCAGAAGAACGGCTTGTCGGCCTTGTGCTGACGCTTGATGAAGTCCACCGCGGCAGCGGCAAATTCATCGTCGCAGGTCTCCATGCGCTTGCGCGTCAGCGGGCCGGTATCCTCGATCTTCTGCTTGCCTACGCGACCCCAGCGCGGCTCTTCGGTGGGGTCGTCCTTGTCGATGGCAAAACTGCGCATCACTCCACGCGGGCCGAACATCTTCTTGAATTTCGGATCCTTCGGATAGTCGATATCCTCCGGGTCTTCCTCGGCGTTCAGGTGATAGAGATTGCCGAAGAACTCATCAAAGCCATGTGCCGTCGGCAGATACTTGTTGAGGTCACCCAGGTGGTTCTTGCCGAACTGGCCAGTGGCGTAGCCCAGCGGTTTAAGCAGCTCCGCGATGGTAGGGTCCTCGGCCTGCAGCCCGATCTGCGAGCCGGGTATGCCGACTTTGGTCAAGCCGGTGCGATAGCCGCTCTGGCCGGTGATGAACGAGGCGCGCCCGGCGGTGCATGACTGTTCGCCGTAGGAATCCGTGAAACGGATGCCTTCCTTGGCAATGCGGTCGATGTTGGGCGTGCGGTAGCCCATCAGTCCTTCGCTGTAACAGCTGAGGTTGCTGATACCGATGTCGTCACCCCATATGACGAGGATGTTGGGCTTGCGCGCGCTTCCAGCCTTGGCGGCTCCAGTTTTGGGTGCCGTACCGCTGTCTTTTGCCTTCTGAGTCGCCATTTCACATGCTCCTTCAATTGTTATCGCGTTTGCTCGGGGGATGACGCGTCACCGGATGGAGACGTGGTGAAGACGTTTGACCAGTCGTTCTTGATGCTGACCACGGTGAAGCCGTAGCGCTGAGCGGCATCAAGCGAGTAGTGAGTTTTTTCTGCGTAGGTAAACTCGCGCGCGGCGTCGTCGTGATTGATCAGCAGTTGCAGGGAAGGGCCCGCGCGATCCTTCGAATAGCGCATCATCGCGATATCGCCCTGGCCGCCCACGTTACCTCCGACAATGATCGGCCGTGCCCCGATGGCGAGATTGATGGCTGGCGGCTTGCCTTCCTTGTCATCGATGTGGGCGATCTTTCCTGTATAGATCAAGACCACTCGTTGGTCCTTTTCGGAGAAGCGCGTCTCCAGACTGCTACCGATGACTTGCTGCGGAGGGATGCCGAACACCTGTTGCGAGAAAGCCCTCGTATAGGCGATCGGGCTCCCGCTGGCGATCCAGGTCTGAAAGCCGTTTGCGCGCAGATAGGCCAGCAGCTCGATCATCGGTTCATAGCCGAGCTGGGTATAGGGCTTGTCGTAGCGCGGGTTCTTCACCGTTTCGGCCAGGTGTTGCATATCGGCAGCAACGTCGTCGGTAGTCCGATCCTGCGTTGCTGCTGAAACAACGTCGTTGAGTCCCGCTTGGCCCGTAGCCTCGAGGGCGGGAATATTTCCAGCAAGCAAGGCGGCAATCGCCGGCTTGTTTTTCAATTCAGGGTGTTGCTTCACCGCTGCCTTGACCTCGGCGACGAGGGGCATCACCGCTCCGGGCAGCGGCTTTTCGACGATCAACGTGCCATCCATGTCGAAGACGGCAATGCGCTGCTCCACCGGCACAAAATCAGTGCCACCAGGCTGCGTGACTTTCTGCACGAAAGCGACGATGGCCTGCTTGGGCGCTGTGTCATTCCAGGCGGAAAGCGGATTGGCAGCCTGCGCGGCAAAACTCAGCAGCAGGAGCCCGAAAGCAATCAACAAACGTAGACGCATCGGCATAACCGCATATGGCATAGGGAGTTTTGATGGTGCGCACGTTCTTCTGCAGTGAAAAGCGTAGTTGTCCCGATTTCGATTCAGTAAAAATACCGACCGAGTTCATTCGAATCGAAAGAACAATCGACGGGATAAAAGCTTTGCTCATGAGCATGAGCGCTGCTCCCTGTCGAGCAGCCTTGCCTGGGTCGCGCGAGCTCGTGCCTTTTACCCGGCGATCAAGGAAATAAGCTGCCAAACCTGAGGTGAAACGCTGTGTTTTCGGGGTTCGAGGCGGCGCCATCGGTAGTTTTACTCATACCCATGGCGTACTTCTTCTCTGTCAAATAGGGCCTGGATTCATGACGATATCCTGCGCGTCCTGAGCGGGCGCTTCCCGGCTTGCCGTGTGCGACACAACGGAGAGGTGGATCTGGTCCGCATCGGGGAAGCCGCCGTCGGATCGGTTGCCCCTTACCTATCTGCATGATGAACCTGGGAGTGTCCGATGGGTCCGGCTGAAATCCCTACATCTCGCACGATTGTCGAGTGGTGTGCGTTGGGTATCGAGTTGCTGGCGATAGCGCTCATTGTCAGCGCGATTTTTGCGGCAACGGCGATCTTTCTGTATGGCCTGGTGACACAAGGCCAGTATGGTGCTGAGCACTATGAACGTTATAAGCGCAGTCTCGGTCGAGCATTGCTGCTATGTCTCGAGATTCTTGTCGCCGCCGACATCGTTCGAACGGTTGCCCTGGATTCAACAATCCAGAGCGTTCTGGCGTTGGGACTATTGGTCGTTGTCAGAACCTTTCTAAGCTGGTCACTGATTCTCGAAGTGGATGGGCAATGGCCCTGGGCGAACAAGGGGCCTTCCCAGTGACAGATCCGGCAGGTTTTGCCCCAATCCATTATTTGGCGCATTGTGAGGAATCGAGCATGGATGGTGTCGTCATCGACAAAAATGCAGCGCCGGGCCAAAGCGCCACGCGCGAAGGCATGTGCTGGATCGAGGGTGGGACATTTCGAATGGGCTCGGAAAATTTTTACGAAGAGGAAAGGCCTGTTCATAAAGTGAGCGTCGACAGCTTCTGGATCGACACGACACCTGTAACCAATGCTCAATTCCAGCGATTCGTCGAGGCCACAGGCTATCGCACCTACGCGGAAATTCCCCCTCGTGCGGAAGACTATCCTGGTGCCGATCCATCGATGCTCAACCCGGGCTCACTGGTGTTCACGAAGACGGATGGCCCAGTGCCCATGGTCGTTTCGAATTGGTGGCGCTTCGTCTTCGGTGCGGACTGGCGTCATCCCTACGGGCCCGACAGCGATTTAACCGGTCTGGAGGATCATCCGGTCGTCCACATCACGTTGTGCGACGCCGAGGCGTATGCCCGTTGGGCCGGCAAGAGGCTCCCCACCGAAGCCGAATGGGAGTTCGCCGCGCGAGGCGGTCTGGATCAGGCGGAGTTTGCCTGGGGCGACGAGCTGATGCCCGATGGATACCCGTTGGCCAACTTCTGGCAGGGCAGGTTTCCGTATGAGAATCTGCTGACAGACAAATACGAACGTACCTCGCCCGTCGGCTCCTTTCCCGCCAATCCCTTTGGTTTGTTCGACATGATCGGCAATACATGGGAGTGGACGCAGGACTGGTATCGCCCCAGTCACGCGGATGCAAGTCATAAATCGTGCTGCGTCCCTGAAAATCCCCGTGGTGGCAGCGAGGAAGAAAGCTACGAAACGAACGCCCCGGGTCTGAAAACGCCACGTCGCGTACTGAAGGGCGGCTCGCATCTGTGCGCCCTGAATTATTGTCGTCGCTATCGACCGGCGGCCCGCCATCCGCATCCTATCGATACATCGACAAGCCACATCGGCTTCCGTTGTGTCATCGGCACCCATGATGAATCAGTCGGAGACAGGTCATGAATTTTGCCATGCTGCTGCAAGCCGCGCAGGACATCGTGGTTCCCGCGGGATCCGCAACACCTCTGCTTGGAGCCTCCGAGGTGTTCATGCTGCTCTTCATCACCCTGGGACCACCGCTCAAGACGCCGGCGGTATATTTCGCGCGGACTCACCAGCTCGACGCCAAGACGCAGCGCGCGCTCGCGTTCAAGACCTTCGTGCTCGGCACCATTGCCGTATTGATCGGCGGGTTTCTAGGCGTGGCCCTGCGTGGGAACTGGCATATCTCGATACCCGCGATGCTGCTCGCCGGTGGCATCATCTTTTTTCTGGTCTCCCTGCGCACCGTGCTCGAGCAATACGAGCCTGCTGCCATCCCGCCATCGGCGCCTCCGGCAGGCAATAGCGCCGTCGCAAAGCCCGTGCCGTCGGCTTTTGAAATGGCGGTCCCGATGATTATCACGCCCTATGGTCTGGCTGCCCTGATCATTCTTCTATCCGCAAGCCACAGCATGGAGCGAACCATCGTGGTGACGCTTGATTTGCTGGGGGTGATGGTTCTGCACTTGCTGGCGATGCTCTTCGCCGGCCCGATGTTGCGGACCATAGGCCCTCTCCCGTTCAAGATTTTTGGCACAGTGATTGGTTCACTGACGGTAGGTCTTTCGATTCAAATGATGATTGCCGCACTCATCGGGCTTGGCTTGCTGGGTTCTTCAGCATCCATGCTGGGCTGATACGACCACACGGATCCGAGCTGCCGGAAGGCTGGTACTTGCGCGATCATGCATCCGCAGGTTTGGCATCCTCAATATGCGCTATCGGAGATGGACGGCATGTCTACACCCACCAAGAAACGAGCTGCAGTTGTTCCCAAAGGTGCACGTGCGAGCGCTGGTCGCAAGGCGTCGAAAAGGGCCGAAGTCTCCTTGCCGGATCAGACCTATACACAGTCGGTCCCGCAGCGTCTGGCCATGGCCAAACAGTTGCGCCTGGATTGTTCCCGCAAGTCGCTTGCGGGCTGGCACACACCGAAGAAGCGCACGGACCCCATCGACATCCTGACCGCGAACTGCGAGGGGCGCGTGCCGCACCTCGTGCCGATTCGCAATGGACGCATGATGGCATCGCCGTTCGCGTTCTATCGCGGGGCTGCGGCCATCATGGCGAGTGATCTGTCACATACCGTATCCACGGGCCTGCATTTGCAGATCTGCGGGGACTGCCATCTGGTGAATTTCGGTGGCTTCGCAACACCCGAGCGCAAGCTCATTTTCGATATCAATGATTTCGATGAAACAACCGTTGGACCATGGGAATGGGATATCAAGCGCCTCACCACCAGTCTGGTCGTAGCAGCCCGTGCCAATGGATTCTCCGAGGGTGTGGCCAAGGACGCCGCCTGGTATGCGGCGAGTGCGTACCGGGACAATCTTGTCGGCTATGGAAAAATGCCGATCCTGGAGGCCTGGTATGACCACCTCGATCTTCAGGACGTCATTGATCAAATGGTTGATCCGGCTATGCGCAAGCGTGCCGAGGCGGCCGTGAAAAAGGCTACCGAAGCTACGGTGCATACCAAGGAGTTTGTGAAACTCGCCGTTGAGGGTGGGGCGCCGCCACGCATCCGTGACGATCCGCCGCTGATTTATCACGACAACTCAGACCAATTACTCACGAACCGCAAGGAGCTGGATCTCGCCTTTGCGGAATACCGCCGTACGCTTCCGCCCGAACGCCGCATTCTGCTTGACCGTTTCGAAGCGGTTGATGTCGCAGTGAAGGTCGTTGGCGTAGGTAGTGTAGGTACCTACTGCGGAATCATACTTTTTGTTTCTGGCTCGGGTGACCCATTGTTTCTTCAATTCAAGGAGGCACGCACCTCAGTCATCGAACCCTACGTGGGCGCGAGCGTCTACAAGCATCACGGGCAGCGGGTTGTGGTGGGACAGCGTCTGATGCAGTCGGCGAGCGACATTTTTCTTGGATGGACGCAGGGCCCCAAGCGCGACTTCTACATACGTCAGCTTCGCGATGCCAAGATTTCTCCTGACGTAAGCATCATGAAACCGTTGAACCTGCGCAACTATGGAAAGCTCTGCGGACACACCCTGGCGCGCGCGCACGCCAAGTCCGGCGACGCGCTGCTGCTCGGCGCCTACCTTGGCAAGAGCGATGCGTTCCCGGATGCGATGACGTCGTTCGCCGTCGAATACGCCGATCAGAACGAACGTGACCATCAAGCGATGGTGCGTGCCGTGCGAAGCGGGCGGGTGCAGGCACAGCGCATCGACTGAAGCCGATCGGTGCGCTGGCGGTTGACAGTCACAGCGTGACTTGAAGTCGCGTTTCGAAAATATTCGGGTCGATCGACTTGCCCTGTCGCTCGCTGTCGGCATGGATCAAGTTGGTCTGGATCTTGAGGTACCGATTGAGGTACCAATTCAGGCCTAGCGTCCAGTCATGCTCCTTGCCGCCAAGGATGGGCTCGTCATCGAGATCGACCGAACTGTATCGGAGCAACACTTCCACCGCACCGAACTTCTGCTGGGGACGCAGATCGCTGACAACGCCGTTCGCGTATCCTCGCGATTCTCCAGTCAGCACCCAGCTGCCGAAGATGTAATAGCCGCTGGCGTCGTAGGTGTTCAAGCCAAAGGGACGTTGAATCCTGGCGTCGAGGTATTCGCTTTGCACGGACAGCGGTCCGGAAATCCAGAGCTGTTCAACGCCAACGCGATCGATGCGATCGGCGAAAGATATGTTGCCGGAGTTGACCAGTCGTACTGATGTCAGATCGGCCTCAGGCCGGGTGCGTATGACCTCGGTGGCGGGCTCGAAGACACCGAACATATTGACGTTGCCCGCGGGCGTTTCCTTGGCGGCAGATGCTGCAAAGTGCAAAACATTCCCCGGTTCATTCAGCGGTATCCATACCACGCGGCCAGCGGCCGTTTTGCCCTTGGTTTTCGGAGTGCCATTGAAGAGGAAGCCCTCTCCGGGCTTTGGACCACCCCTGTAGTAGTAGCCAGCGTCGACAATGAAGTGGGGTCGTTGCAGTGCCCAATCGATTCCGACGCGCCGTGTTTCCTG
>JBAPPP010000489.1:0-2434 GCA_049280175.1 Rhodanobacter sp. | reverse complement strand
GGGCACAACAACTCAACCCTTCGGGCCGGGTCTGTTTGTGTGCAGGCCGGCGTCATCACTCGGTCGTGTACGGACGTACACTCCCTCGTTCTTCCTTGGCCTGCGCACAAACAGATTCCGGCGCGGGCTACTTGGAGGCATTGAGCAGGCTCTAAGCAGCGGAAGATTCCAATCAGCTCTGCTAGAATGCCCAGCGTTTGTGCGAACGCCTTCCAGGGCAGCACATCGCTTCGGCAGCTTTGGCCCCATCTCATGTGCAAACCCGTTCAACGTGTGTTCCGGCCGCGGTTGCCGGCCTCCCGGCGGCCCCAAGGAGACTGACAGTGGCATGGAATGAACCCGGCAACGGGCAGCGTGATCCATGGGGCAAGAATCGCCAGACCGGCAAATCGCCGCTGGACGGCTTGCTCAAGACCCTCAAGACCCATCTGGGCAAACTGGGGCCTGGCCCCGGCAGCATCCTCACGGGTGTGCTGGTCCTATTAGTCGTGGGCCTGCTGCTCAGCAGCTACACCATCATCGATGCGCGGCAGGTCGGCGTCGTACTGCGCTTCGGCCAGTATTCGCGCACGCTGAGCCCGGGCTTCCATTTCAAGCTGCCGCAGCCGATCGAGTCGATCAACAAGGTCGAGGCGACCCGCGTGCGTTCGGTCAACGACAAAGTGACCATGCTGACCCGCGACGAAAACATCATTGCGGTCGATTTCACCGTGCAATACCAGGTGGACGACGCCCGTAAATACCTGTTCTCACTGAACGACCCGGACGGCACCATCCAGGCGGCGGCCGAGGCGGCCGTGCGTGGCGTGATCGGTGGCAGCGACATGGATCAGATCCTGTCCGCCGCCGGTGCGAACCTGGTCAGCGAAGCGCAGGTCACGTTGCAGAAGACCATGGATGGCTACGACTCCGGCCTGCGCGTCACCGAAGTGAGCTTCCAGAACGTGTCGCCGCCGAAAGAGGTGAAGGACGCGTTCGACGACGTCAACAACGCCCGCGAAGACAAGCAGAGCATCGAGAACGCCGCGCTCGCGTATGCCAATAAGGTCGTGCCGGTAGCACGTGGCGACGCCGCGCGCATCGCCGCCGAAGCCTCGGGCTACAAGGCTGAGCGCATCGCCCGCGCGCAGGGCGACACCACCCGCTTCAACCAGATCCTCAAGGAATACAAGGCCGCGCCGGATGTCACGCGCAAACGCCTGTGGCTGGAGACGATGGAGCAGGTGCTGGCCAACAACCCGAAAGTGATCGACAGCACGGGTGGCCGCAATATCATCAACATGCCGTTTGGTCGCGCCGATGCGACGCCAGCGAACTCCGCGAACACGGGCGCTGTCAGCGCCGTGGCACCGCCGGCCACCGATGGCAACAGCGATGCCGACAAGGGGAAGCAGCCATGACCAAGATCACTATCGCCGTGATCGCTGCGCTGCTGATCCTGCTGGGCCTCAACAGCGTGTTCGTGGTGCGCGAGGGCCAGAACGCTTTGCTGTTGCAGTTCGGTCGTATCGTGCGCACCGACTTTCAGCCGGGCCTGCATCTGAAGATCCCGCTGATCCAGCAGGTGATGCCATTCGACAATCGCATCCTGTCGCTGGACGCCGCGCCGGAGCGCTATTTCACCTCCGAGAAAAAGAGCGTAAACGTCGATTTCTACGTGAAATGGCGGATCGCCGATAACGCGTTGTACTACCGCGCCACTGGCGGCGATCAGTTGCAGGCGGCACAGCGGCTGACACCGATCATCAAGGACGCGCTGCGTTTCGAGTTCAATGCGCGCACGCTGCAGGAGCTGATCTCCGGCGGCCGCAAGGACATCACCGAACGGGTGCGTGTGCAGACCGACGCGGCAGCACGCAAGAACCTCGGCATCGCGGTGGTCGACGTGCGTATCAAGCGCATCGACCTGCCGGATGAAGTCAGCGAATCGGTCTACAAGCGCATGCGCGCCGAACGACTGCAGCTGGCCAATGAATTGCGTTACACCGGTCAGGAATCGGCGGAGAAGATCCAGGCCGACGCCGATCGCCAGGGCCAGGTATTGCGTGCCGATGCCGACCGCGACGCTGCCACCATCCGTGGCGATGGCGACGCGCAGGCAGCGGCGATCTACGCGCAATCCTACGGTCAGGATCCGGAATTCTTCGCGTTCTATCGCAGCATGGCCGCCTATAAAAAATCGTTCGAGGACGGCAAGGGTGTGCTGGTGCTGAAACCTGATTCGGAATTCCTGCGTTACTTCAGCGATCCGATGCCAGCGACGGCAACGAAGCGCTGATCACCACCGTGCCGCACGACGCGGCCGGATCGTAAAACCATTCACCGACTGCCCCACGCGTGGGGCATGCAAACCTGAGCGAGAAGATCATGGGTAAGTCAGTCGTAATTCTTGGTGCCCAGTGGGGCGACGAAGGCAAGGGCAAGATCGTCGATC
>JBAPPP010000488.1:0-4990 GCA_049280175.1 Rhodanobacter sp. | reverse complement strand
CGTCTCCACTACGCGCTCGCCGGGCGACTTCAACAAAAGTTCGCGGGTGGCGCCACTGCCCTCCACCCGGATCGGTAGCACACCAGCCCCACACTCCTGCCACAGCAGGCCATCGCGCGGCTCGGTGATGCCGCACTCCAGCGCCGCATGCGCGCTACCGATGCTGGGGTGGCCGGCGAAGGGGATCTCCTTGTGCGGGGTGAAGATGCGCACGCGATAGTTGGCGTTCGGATCCCTGGCCGGCAGCAGAAATGTGGTTTCGACCAGTGCCGTCCAACGTGCGAAACGCTGCATTTCATCGGCGCTCCAGTCAGCGGCGCCGATCACCACGCCAAGGTGATTACCACCGCCGAGAGTGGCGGCAAAAACATCCAGATGCAGGTAGCGAAGCGAAATCATGATATCCGTCAGGCGGCGATGGAGCGGGCAAACTTGCCCATGATAGTCATGCCGCGCTGTTCTGGGCAGTAGCCAATCCACTTTGGGGTTGGCAGGGAAGCGATGATCGGCCCGCTGGAGGCCCGTCCATCAAAGTCGACAAGACGGCGCGAGGGCGCCAAGATGCCGAGCTTTGTTCACCTGTCGCGGAACCGTTCATGCCGATCACCCTGATCATCATCGCCATTACCTGCATCGTTTCGTTCATGGCATTCAAAAACAGCCGACTGATGAATGACCTGATCCTGTGGCCGCCGGCGATCACCAGGCAGCGCGAATACCATCGGCTGGTGACTTACGGACTGGTGCATGCGGATTTCGGTCACCTGCTGTTCAACATGTTCACCCTGTATTTCTTCGGTCAGGAGATGGAAGGGTTTTTCGCCTCGCGGCTAGGCAGTTTTGGTTTCGTGCTGTTCTATATCGGCGGTCTGGTGATATCGATCCTGCCGACTTATCTGAAGAATCGCAGCAACCCGAACTACCGCAGCCTTGGAGCATCCGGCGCGGTATCGGCGGTGCTGTTTTCGTACATTCTGCTTGAGCCTTGGCAGCGGATCATCGTGCTGGTGATACCGATGCCTGCGATCGTCTATGCACTGTTGTACACCGGCTACTCGATCTACATGGATCGACGTGGCCAAGGCAACATCAATCACAGTGCGCATTTGTGGGGTGCCGCCTATGGTGTGGCATTCACGCTGTTGGTGGATCCGCGAGTGCTTCCGTATTTTCTCAGTGCGCTGATGAATCCGGGCATCCGATAACTTGCGCGCAGAGATTCGTCGCGCTCACCTGAGTGATGCATCGTGACGGATGCATCACGCTATTGGTGATGATCTACGGTACCGAGGCGCGCATACTGGCCTCGGCCCCTTGATCACCGCAGGAGAACGAACGCATGGCTACGACCCGAAAGTCGGTTGCGAAGAAGTCCACGGCAAAGAAAGCACCGGCTAAAAAAGCAGCAACCAAAAAAACGTCTGCACGAAGCACGACTGCACCGCGCAAAGCCGCAGCCAAAAAGGCTGCCGCTACGAAGTCAGCAGCGAAGAAAGCGGTCGCGAAGAAACCTGCGGTCAAGAAGTCCGCGCCGAAGAAGGTCGTTGCAAAGAAGACTGCGGCCAAGAAATCCGCGGTCAGAAAGGGCGTTGCCGGGAAATCTGTGGCCAAGCGCCCGGTCAGCAAAAGATCGACCGGCAAAGTTGCCGGTAACGCAGCAAGCAAAGCGCCATCGAAAAAGGCCGTGCCGAAGGCCGTTGTCGCGGGCAAAGCCGTGAAAAAGCCGGCGGTGAAGCCTACTTCGGCGAAGTCGGCGAGCGAGAAGGCTTCTGTCGGCAAAGCCAGCAAGCGTACGCAGGTCGACGCACCGATCAAACACATCAGCCCGGCGGAGGCCGTGGCGCACATCCAGGCGGTGCTGGAAGCCAAACAGGAACGGGTACGGCAGGGGCCGAGCTGGCCGGGTGCTGCGCAGACGCCGAACGGTTCAGATGACATCCATGCGGCCAACGCGACGACCAATACCGGCTTGTCCAGTGAGGCTGCCTATGGCCACGCGCTGGCCCACGAGCGCGGCGAGCAACAGAAGCGCAAGGGCTGACAACCCTGCCGGGTTGCCTGCACATGGCTGGCGGATAAACGGATGATGGGTGGCGCGCCGAAACTCAGTACGCATTCAAGCGTTGTGTCCTACTGTAGGCCGTCACTCCCGCTGGAGACCGATCATGAAACGCCTGTTGGCCTGTCTTGTCCTGGTTGTCGCTGCCACGACGCTGTCGGGTTGTTACTACGATCCGGGCTACAGCTATGTGCGCGGTACCGGTTACAGCGGTGATGCTTACTACGGCACAGCTTATTACGCCTCGCCCGGTTACTACCCCTATTACGGTTACGGTTATTACGGGCCGGGTTACGGTTACTACGGCTGCTGCGGTTTTGGATATTACGGTGGGTACTACGGTGGCGGCGGCTATTGGCGCGGTGGTCGCTGGTACGGCGGTCACGGCTATTACGGCGGTCGTGGTTATTACCACGGCAGCGGTCATGGCGGGCAAGGACATCCAACGTCCAGTTCGCACGGCTCCACGGGCCATCACTAGCGCGGCAGTGTTCACGGGCCATCTCGCCAGGACATGATCTGACGGCTGGGGCACAATCGTGGCATGCCCCACTATCGCTTCGCAGAGTTGCTCACTTCGTTTCCAAGGCTCATCGCCATCTCGGCGGTGGGCCTTGTGCTTTGCGCCTGCACCAGCGTGCGCTACTACGCACAGGCGGCACACGGACAAAGCGAACTGGTATTTCGCCGGCGCGCGGTGAGCGCGATCGTCCAGGATCCGGCGACCAACCCCAGGCTGGCGGCGCGGCTGCGGCTGGCGCAGCAGGCGCGCCAATTCGCATCGCAGCGATTGGGGCTGCCGGACAATCGCAGCTACACCCACTATGTCGATCTGCAGCGGGAGTATGTGGTGTGGAACGTGTTTGCCGCGCCACGCTATTCGGTGGACCCGGTGCTGTACTGTTTTCCGATTGCCGGTTGCGTGGCCTATCGGGGCTACTTCAAAGAAGCTGCCGCGAAGACCGAGGTGGCGCGGTTGCAACAGCGTGGCTACGACGTCGAGATCGGCGGCGTGCCGGCTTATTCCACGCTTGGCTGGTTCGCCGACCCGATCCTCAGCAGCATGTTGCGCTGGGACGATGACGAGCTGGACAGCACGATCTTCCACGAGCTGGCGCACCAGCTGATCTACGTGAAAGACGACACCGCGTTCAACGAATCCTTTGCCACGTTCGTGCAGACCGAAGGCTTGCGCGAATGGCGGCAGTCTCGTGGTTTGCCGGCGCAGGACGACCGCGCGCAGGCGATGGACGCGGGCTTTACCCGGCTGGTGCTGGATCTGCGCGAGCGCCTGAAAACCCTGTATGCCAGCGGCGTGGGCGAGCTTGCGATGGAAGCGGGCAAGCAGCGTGAGATGGCGGCATTTCGCGAGAGGTATCAGCAATGGCGTGATCACGACTGGCCGCAGGAACACACGTACGACGCATGGGTGGCGGCGCCGATCAATAACGCGCGGCTTTTGCCGTTCGGTCTGTATGACCAGTGGACGCCAGCGTTCGGCGTGCTGTTTCAGCGTGCCGAGGGTAATTGGCCTGCGTTTTACGCCAGCGTGCGAGCATTGGCGAAGTTACCCATGGCAAAGCGCGAGTTGCAGTTGAAGGAATTGCTGGCTGATAGCCACGCCAAGGCAGCATGACCTAGTAGCAGGGCGGATCAGTGCCCTGCCTTGTGTCCCGCCATGTACTTCAGATAGGCCAGCACGGCGCCGAGGTCGGCATCGGACAGCGCCTTGGTGTCGAATCCCTGCATTTTTGCCTGCGGCCAGCGACGTAGCGATTGCGGGTCGCGAATATACGCGCGCAGCAGATCGGCGCCGAGGTATTCGGTGGGATTGTGCGGGATGTTCAGGTCCGGCCCGAGCCTGGCGTCGCCTTCGCCGTTGAGCGTGTGGCAGGCGAAACAGGTGCGCTGGAAGACGGCGAAGCCGTGCTGCACCTGGCTGCCAGCAGGCAATGACGGGTCTGGCACGATCGCCGGGAATCGCGCTGCTAGTCCAGTCAGCCGGCGAATCGTCGTCAGCTGGTACGGCCATTGTTCCGGGCCGATATGGCCGGCGTCCGGTTGCATCCACACCAGATAGAACGGTCCGGCGTTATCGTGTTTCTCAGGCAGGGCGGGCCATGGATGGGCAGGATCTTCGATCGCCAGCCATGCCTGGGGCCCCACAGTGTTGAGCAAAGGCGTGCTGTCGATCTCGGCGGTAAAGCCATCTGCAGCGACAAATTGCAGATGTTCGCCGGGCTTCACTCCGTCCAGCAATGCCCGCATCGGCACGGCGCGATAGTGCATGCCGCGTTTGAACGCCTCATCGGACGGAATCGTGATGTCGCGCGCATCCGCGCGCGCCAGCAGCTGCGCAGTGCCATAGGTTTGCGCGCCATGTCCCAGATCGATAGTCAATTCAGCTGCCACTGCCGGAAACGCAATGAACAGGGCCAGGAGACATAGGCAACGCAACTTCATGATGGGCTCCGGTTCAACTCTGGGGATGGTATCGGTGCTACGCGGCGACACACCTACAGTCTCAAAGGGTACATGCCGATAAACAGCTGTGGCGTATTACCGCATGTCGGGATATGCCACGTGGTCGAGTAGTAAATTGGTGAGTGGCGTGTCAATGCAGGCTTGCCTGTCGGGAAGCTGAACAAGTTCGATCTACACCTTGAACTCACATGGTCGCGACCACACTAACCACTCGTATCGCCGTGAGGCGACCGGAAGTGGCGCAGCAAGATCGCGTCACTGAGGGGCCGGCTTTTCCCTCCCCCGGGAAGCCGCCCGACAAACCTCATGGGTCCTCCCCTGGCCCATGAGGTTTTTTTTTTGCGCGCAGAAAAGCCGCGCTCATAATTATTTCGTGCGAAGGTTACCCTCTGCTTCGCAACGGCGTCGTGTAGCGTAGGTTGGGGTGAGCGCAGCGATGCCCAACGT
>JBAPPP010000487.1:0-1660 GCA_049280175.1 Rhodanobacter sp. | reverse complement strand
TCGTGCCGGCTGACTTTGTGATTCTTGAAGCGACCGGTGGCTTGGAAACGCCTGTCGCCAGTGCACTGGCTGCTGCAGGAATCGCAGTGGCGATCGTTAATCCACGCCAGGTACGGGACTTTGCCCGTGCCACCGGCAGATTGGCCAAGACCGACCGGCTGGATGCCGAAGTGCTGGCGCGGTTCGGTGAAGCGGTTCGACCCGCGGCGCGGCCGTTAGCTGCCGAACAGGCCCAGGCGCTCGAAGCACTGGTTACCCGGCGGCGCCAGTTGGTTGAGATGCTGACGGCGGAGAAGAATCGTCGGGCCAGGGCCCCAAAGGTTTTACACCGTAGCATCGATGAGCACATCCGATGGTTGGAAAAACGACTTTCGATGTTCGACGATGAACTCGGCGCATTGATTCGCAATACTCCCTTGTGGCGCGAGCGCGACGAGTTGCTGCGTTCGGTGCCCGGAGTCGGCAAGGTGCTCTCGAGTACGCTGCTCGCGCAGTTGCCTGAACTGGGAATGCTCAACCGCAAGCAGATCGCCGCACTCGCCGGTCTGGCACCATTTAATCGCGATAGTGGAAGCATGCGCGGCAGTCGTTGTATTTGGGGCGGCCGCGCCCAGGTCCGGCGCGTCCTGTATATGGCGACGGTAGCGGGAGTTCGCAGCAATCCCACCATCAAAACTTTCTATCTGCGGCTGCGTGCCGACGGGAAGCACGCCAAACCCGCGCTCATCGCCTGTATGCGCAAATTCCTGGTTATCCTCAACGCCATGCTTCACGACAAGACTCACTGGCAACCACCTGCCCTTACCCCTCCAAGCTCTCCCCTTTCTCCCCTCCTGGGCGCGGTATCTGAATACGGTTGCTGCTAGCAGCCCGTGGTGAAAGTCTGTAACGAATGGAAGGATCGCCAGAATCGATTGATAGTACTACAATGTGTTGCATGGCGATGGGAATCCGACAGAGTGAGCAAGCGTCGTTGTGGGTAGCGAGCGGGGAGCTGCCGAAGTCGCCGGGGCATCCGTTCTACACGCGGCTGAATGCGCTGCTGGACGCGGCTGACTTCGATCGGTTTGTCGAAAGCCAGTGCGCGAGGTTCTACGCGCCGGTGATGGGACGGCCGAGCCTGGCGCCGGGTCGGTACTTCCGGTTGCTGCTGGTCGGCTACTTTGAAGGGATCGACTCGGAACGCGGGATCGCTTGGCGGGCGAGCGACTCGTTGGCGGTGCGCGCTTTTGTGCGGCTGCCGGTAAACGAGCCGCCGCCGGATCATACGACGATTTCCCGAACGCGGCGCATTATCGACCTCGAGAGTCATCGCGCGGTCTTCACCTGGGTGCAGCAACGGCTGGTGGCGGCGGGCTTGCTCAAGGGCAAGACGGTCGCGGTTGATGCCACCCTGCTCGAGGCGAACGCGGCCATGCGTAGCATCGTGCGGCGCGACACCGGGGAGCGCTATCAGGAGTTCTTGACCGGGCTCGCGCAGGCGTCGGGGATCGCGACCCCCACGCGTGAGGACCTGGCGCGCCTGGACCGCAAGCGCAAGAAGAAAACCTCGAATCAAGACTGGAAATATCCGTGGGATCCTGACGCGAAGATCGCGAAGATGAAAGATGGCCGGACGCACTTGGCCTATAAAGCCGAGCATGCGGTGGATCTGGAGACC
>JBAPPP010000486.1:0-4723 GCA_049280175.1 Rhodanobacter sp. | reverse complement strand
GACGATGGCGGTGCGTTGGCACTTGCCCTGCATCAGCCGGGCACCCCGCAGGTCAGCGTCGACGTCGCCGCGCGCGAACTGCAACTGTCGCCGCTGCTGCCATGGCTGGCACTGAAGCCGGATCTCGCGCCAGCCCTTGCACAATGGGTCGGTGGTGGACATCCGCGCGGCGATCTGACCCGGCTTGCGCTGAAGTGGAGCCAGGGTGATGGGCTGCAGGGGGTCGATCTCGCCTTCAAGAATCTCGGCATTGATGCGGTAGGCAAACTGCCGGGAGTGAACCAACTGCAAGGCGAGCTACGTGGGGATGCCGAAGCGCTGTCGCTGGAGTTGCCGGCGCAAGCCAGCACGCTGCAATTTCCGCACTTGTTCCGTCAGCCGTTCGTGTTGTCGAAGCTGGCCGGCACGCTGGCGTTCTGGATGCAGGATGGCGAGCCGCACCTCGGTGCCGACACACTCGATTTTGTGGGAGCCGGTTACGCCGGCCACGCCCGTGGCGAAGTGACGTTGCAGGCGCAGGGCGCACCTTTCCTGGATCTGTACGCGAGCGTGGATCACGCCGACGTTCCCGCGGCCAAGTTGTTCTGGCCGATCAACTCCATGCCGCCACCCACCATCGCATGGCTGGATCGCGCGCTGGTGAGCGGCAACGTCGATCAGGCCCAGGTGCTGGTTCGTGGCGATCTGGCGGACTGGCCGTTCCATCACAACGAAGGTCGCTTCGAGGCGCGGGCAGCGATCAGCGATCTCACGTTTGACTACGGCAATGATTGGCCGCGCGCCGAAGGTGTCGCCGCGGTGGCCAACTTCATCAATAGCGGCATGTTGATCGAAGCCAGCGGTGGACAGTCGCTGGGCGTAAAGGCGGACAAGGCGACCGCCCTGATCCCCGACTTCGGCGATGGCCTGCTCGATCTCAACGTGCAAGGCAATGGTCCCGGCGCTGACCTGATGGACTTTGTGCGCAAGAGCCCGATCGGCATTCATCAGGCCGATACGCTGGCCAAGTTGAACCTGGGTGGCAGCGGCACATTTGATTTTCATCTGGCGTTGCCGCTGAAAAAAGACGCGGTCGCGCAATTGAGCGGTACCGCGCAGTTGAAGGATGCGGACTTCAGCGCACCCGACTGGAATCTCAAGCTCGACAAGCTCAACGGTCCGCTGCGCTTCGATGCGCATGGCGCGCAAGCTGGTCTGCAGGCGACCTCGCTGGATGCCGGCTTCCACGGCCGTCCGGCAAAATTGCAACTGACGATTGCCGCCGCCAACAGCGACCCGAACACCATTCTGTCGGCGCAGTTGCAAGGCAGCTATAGCATTGCCGAACTGGTGCAGGACTACCCGTCGCTGAAATGGCTGGGTCAGCTGGGCGATGGTCGCACTGATTTCACCGTCGGTTACGCGCTCGCCCATGTCCCCGGTAGCACCGCGACGGCGCAGACCCTCAGTGTCGATTCGCCGCTGAGCGGTACCTCGCTGGATCTGCCGGCACCGCTGAACAAGCCGGAGGCAGCCAGCCTGCCATTGCATCTGAGCATGAGCCTGCCAGTCAGCGGCAGCGATCTGCAGTTTGGATTGGGCCAGGTCGCACGCGGGCACTTGCGGTTGGCGGCCGGTGCGCAGCAGCCGATGGCGGCCACGCTGGCATTCGGCAATCAGCTACCGGACGGCTTGCCCGCGCGGGATCTTCGCATTCGCGGCCATGCAGGTCAGCTGGATGTCACCGGCTGGGTCGCGCATGCCGCTGCCGGCGCCGGTAGTGGTGGCCCGGGACTGGAAAGCCTGGATGTCAGCACGGACCAGGCCGGGTGGTTCAGTCATTCGCTGGGGGCGATGAAGATCCAGCTCAAACCGCAGGCCGAAGGGTTGAGCGCGGACGTGGACGGTGCCGCCATGGTCGGCAACTTCACCATACCGACCGATCTGGACAAGCGCGGCCTCACCGCGCGGCTGCAGCGGTTGTACTGGCCGAAGGATACGGCGGCGGAGGCCGCGGCGGCAGCGGGTGCGCCGGCTACGGATCCCGCCAACACCGGCATCAACCCCGCGGCGTTGCCGCCGTTCCATCTGTACGTGGCGGATCTGCGACTGGGTGACGCGAAGCTGGGCGAGGCCCGTCTGGAAACCTGGCCGACAACGAGTGGCATGCATGTCGAGCAGCTGCGCGCGTTGTCCAGCAGCGTGCAGATCAATGCCAGCGGTGACTGGAACGGCAGCCCCAGCAACAGCCACACACATTTGAAAATTGGTTTCGCTTCCGACGATCTCGGCACGATGCTGGGTGCATTCGGTTTCGAGAATATGGTCAATGGCGGCAAGACCAACGACCAGCTCGATGCCAGCTGGCCGGGCGCGCCCAGTGCGCTATCGCTGGCCAACATGGATGGCGCGCTCAGCATTCATGTCAGCAACGGCTATATACCCGAAGCGACAACTCCCATGAAGGGGCGCTTGCTCGGACTGGTTTCGCTGATCGAACTGCCGCGCCGGCTGTCGCTGGATTTCGGCGATGTTTTCCGCAAGGGCCTGGCATTCGACTCGATCACCGGCGATTTCCATCTGGCCGATGGCAATGCCACTACCACCAACCTGTTCATGAAGGGGCCGGCCGCGAACATCAGCATCACCGGTCGTACCGGTCTGCGCGCCAAAGATTTCGACCAGCAGGTATGGGTAATGCCACATGTTGGCAACAGCCTGCCTTTGGTCGGCGCGGTAGTCGGTGGCCCGATCGGCGCGGCGGCAGGGTTTGCGGTACAGGGTTTGTTCGGCGGACGTTTTAGCAAAGCCGCCAGTGCGCGCTATCAGATCACCGGCAGCTGGGACAAACCCGTGATGACCCTGATCGAAAAGCGCGACATAGACGCGCCGCCTGCTGCGCCGCTGCTCAACCCCGCCGGTGCAGCGGGCAGCACAACACCGGCCGCCTCACGTTCTGCCGGTCGATGACCGGCAGAACTATCGGAGCGGTTCTTGCAACGGTGGTTCGGCAGGTGTGCTGCGGTTACGGAACGGAAACAGCTGCTGCCGGATGAAACCGTCCGGCATGTAGTCGCCGACCACGCCGTAGCGCTCGGGAAAGTTCTTCTTCGATTTCACCGCGGTGCCAAACAGGTAGTCGATAAACGCGTAGTGCGCGGCGTAGTTCCTGTCGATCGCCTCCTCGTCCGATGCGTGGTGCCAGTGGTGGAAATCCGGCGTCACCAGCAGGTACTTCAGAGGTCCCCACGGAAGATGCACGTTTGCGTGATTGAACACTGCCTGGAAGCCGACGATCAGGATGTAGCCGTTCATCGCCGCCTCGCTGAAGCCGAGGATGTACAGCGGCGCCAGCACGCATACGCGGGTGAAGATCAGTTCAAGCATGTGCTGACGCGAGCCGGCCAGCCAGTCCATCGTCTTCACGCTGTGATGCACCGCGTGGAAGCGCCACAGGAACGGCACCTCGTGATATGCCCGATGCGTCCAGTACTGCGCCATGTCCGCAACCAGCACGCACAGCAGCAGTTGCGGCAGGAACGGGATGTGCTGCACGGTCTGCTGGAAGTTGCTGCTGACCAGCCAGCCGAACAGGTGATGCAGCAGGAAGTTCACCGTCAGCAGGGCGAGGCCGACAATGAAGTGATTCACCGCGAAGTGCTTCAGATCCGTCTGCCACTCCTTGCGGAACAGCGTCTGCCCCTTGTACAGCGGAAACAGTTTCTCGATCACCACGAAGATCAGGGTCGAGCCGAGCAGGTCGAGGATGAACCAGTCCAGCCCGATATACGGCGTGTGATCGGCGAAATTGCCCACCGGCACGCGCGAGCCACCCAGCGCGACCGCCGCAATCACCAGCAGAAACGCCACGATGTTGAGATTGCGCTGGCGATTGAGGATGAGGTTTCCCAGTGACATGCCGCCAGCCACCAGCAACCCGACCAGCAGCAACTGGCGCAGCACGTCGACCGAATACTTGTGGCGCAGGTCCGGCGTGGTCAGGTACTGCGGAAAGTGAAACGCAAGCACAGCCAGCAGGCAGAGGAAGCCCAGCGACAGCGCGATCACGCTGCTGATCATGCCGAGCCCGGGCTTGAGCGCTCCATCGCCGCGCAGCAGCTCGCGGGTCTCCTCAACGGGAGCCTTCACGGTGCGCTTGATGGCTTCGCGGTTGACCTGCCGTTTTGAGTGTTCGCCCATGGTTTTCCTTCCCCTGAGACGCCGGCTGGCGTTGCCGCGCATGGTAGCCCAGACGGCGCGCCCCAGCTTTAAAGCTGCCATCGGCAACCCCATGTGGGATAGTTCCTGACTGACCAACGACGACACCGACACCCATGGATTCCCTGATTGCGCTAGCGCAGAACAAGTTGCTGTCCCCCGGTGGCATCGCCACCGGCGACCTCGATCGTGTGTTCACCCAGCTGATGGGGCCGTCGATCGACGCGGCCGACCTGTATTTTCAGCACTCGCGCAGCGAGTCGTGGTTGCTGGAGGAGGGCATCGTCAAGGACGGCAGCCATTCGATCGAGCAGGGCGTGGGTGTGCGTGCGATCTCCGGCGAGAAGACCGGTTTCGCGTATTCCGATGAGATCGTGCTGCCGCAACTGCTGGAAGCCTCGCGGGCGGCGCGGGCGATTGCAAACGACGGCAACGGGGCCGGCAAGCCGCTGGCGCTGAACGGCGCGCGTCAGCTCTATCCGGCGATCGACCCGGTAGAGAGCCTGCCGAACCCGGACAAGATCGC
>JBAPPP010000485.1:0-2076 GCA_049280175.1 Rhodanobacter sp. | reverse complement strand
CAAACACCGCACAGGCAAGCTCAGTCCAGGCGCGGCGGTTGAGTACATTGGTGAGCGCATCGTGGTCGGCCAACAAACGCACGACGTCACGATCGTGGCGCAGGGTGAGTGCACGGTCGGCCAGGCCCAGCGACAGCATCAGCGCCTGGAACGCGCCGCCTGCCAGGCTGGCATCGTTGAGCCAGTCCAGTTCGGGCAGTGCGCCGTCGGTCTGGGCGCTGGTCATCGCGGTAAGCACCAGCAATGGCGTCCAGCCAGCCAGGAAAAAGCACGCCTGGCGCGAGCCGCGCGCTGCGGTGACGATCGCGGCAATCAGCAACAGCGCCACGCCGATCATCAGCAACGGATTGAGCAGCATTTGCGAAACTTCTATCAAAAGTGCGATGTGGCTGCAGCGCATCAGCATCAGTTGGATCATGCCGACCGCGAGCGCCATGATCGGCACGCGCAGCAGCGGCGCGTAACGTTTCAATTCGCAGAACCGCATCATGAACAGCGAGGCGAATACGACCGACAGCGCAACCGCCGCCGAGCCAGCCATCACGGCGATTTCGGATAGCCACTGCCACTCCAGCGGATGGAACAGGAAGCCGGTCTGAATCCCCTGAATCAGCATGTAGCAAAAGATATAGCCGGCGTACCAGGCGTAGGTGGTGTCGAACAACATCGCCGCGAAACACAGCGCCATCAGCACCATCGCCAGCATCACCGCAAAACAGGCGCTGGCAAAGGCCAGCCACTGCGCATCCTGCTTCAGATAATCGCTCCAGGACTGCAGTTGAAACCGTACGGGTGCACTGAGCGTCAGTGACGGTTCGAACTTGAGCAGGATCGGTGCCGATGCCCGCTGCGTGGCAGGCACCCGCCAAGCCAGCCGGCCATGGCCGTGGACTGACCCGTCAAAATCGTCCAGCGCCAACACCTGAGTCTGCTCGGGGCCGTACACGGTGACCGTGCCCAGCGGCGGCGGATAAATCGTCAATACGCGTTCACCCTCGTCCCAGGGCGGCTGCGGGGCAATAACCACCCAGCTACCGAGTGCCTGGCGTGGAAACCGTTGCAGCATGGAGGGATCGAAGCTCTTCAACAGGCTGGCGTGGTAGTTGTCCAGCACAAGCTTTGGTGTGTCATCGGCGCGAACCTCACGCCAGGCGCCATTGAGCGGGAGAGGCGCTGCGTAGGCAGCAGCCAGCCACAGCAGGCTGAACACAAAACCGAACCATGGCCGCCAATGGCGACCTGGTGTCGGTACTGTGATCAGCCTCTCCATCTGACTTCCCCCGTTTTGCCAGACTCTTGCAGGACTGTGCGTGAAAAACGCGCACATCCGGCAGATTGATGGCGCTCCCGACCTCATCGTTCCGAGCCCACAGACACAGCCTTGATCGCTGTGCTTTCGCAGATCCTCTGTTCGCTGTCCCGGGCAGGTATGGAGGATCTCTCCCTGCGGCCGGCTCCGCCCGCCGGTGCCTCTCATTGCGACCCCCATTATGAAGCGAATGGGGGCGGAATAAACCGGCTCCATCATCGTAACGTTAACTAAGCCCGAGGCATGCCAGCGCCGAGGCATCGTGCACGGGCGCCTTGATCCTCACGCCCGCTTGGCGCGGGGGCTGGCACGGTGATCTGCCTATCAGCGGCGTTTGGGCCGCTGCAGTTCAACCTGGACGCGGGGTGTCATTTTATGAGCAAGGTAGCGGTATTGGTGGGAAGCTTGCGGCGGGAGTCATTCAACCGGCGGCTAGCACTCGCGGTGGAGCGGTTGGCGCCCGCGGATTTGAGCTTCGAACACGTGCAGATCGACAATCTGCCGCTGTACAACCAGGATTTCGACAGCCACTACCCGGCTGAAGGGCAACGGTTGAAGCGGCAGATCGAGGCGGCCGATGCGCTGCTCTTTGTCACTCCCGAGTACAACCGTTCCATACCGGGCGTACTCAAAAATGCACTGGACGTCGCCTCCCGCCCCTGGGGGAAGAACTCATTTGCCGGCAAGCCGGGTGCCGTGATCGGTGGCTCGATCGGTGCCACCGGCAGCGCGTTGGCTCAGCAGCATCTGCGCAATGTGCTGGCTTA
>JBAPPP010000484.1:0-3300 GCA_049280175.1 Rhodanobacter sp. | reverse complement strand
CGCCTGTGCCTGACCGGTGCGGGCGGCTATCTCGATCATGTCGGATTTCACCGCGAAACCGGGCGCTCTGACCAGCTGGGCAGAGCCGGAACCACTTGGCGCCGCGCGTTGATGCATCAACATGTGCTGGCCAACCTGCGCGCCACAGGCCAGGTCGATAGCGTTGAATCGCAGCTTCTGCTCAAGCGTGCACAGGCTGCGGCCGACTACTGGTTTGGCCGCTGCCTGCTCGAGCAACGCCATGACTACTTTGGGCGCGCCTATTTGACGAGGTCGCTTCGACAGGCCTACAAGCCGGTGAAGAGCCTGATGTGGCTCGTCGGCGGTCAGCAGCTGGCAAGGATGCCTCGCTACCAGACTGAGGCCTGACGATAGTTCCAGCGCGAAATTGATGCCTGGAGTTCCGCTCAACGAGCGCGCCAGGCCGCCCACACCGATCCTGCTGCAGTAGACATCCTGGACATGCCCGGCGAGCATGCCCACGGTGGCCGTCGTTAAAGTATCCTCACGAGGAAGCAGGTGGATGCGTACGCCAAGCGAGCAAACCGATCGCGGCGGCGCACCACCTTTAGGGGGAACGCCTTGGCGCGCGAGACTGACTTTCTCGATCTGTACAAGATCCTGGGATTGGATCCAGGTTGCGGGCTAGCCGAGTTCAAGCAGGCCTATCGCCGCCGCGTCGCCGTGCTGCATCCGGACCGCCGTAGCGACGATGGTGCCAGTGCGATAGCCGCAGAGCGACTTCAGCATCTCACGGCTATGTACGGTGCCGCGATGGAATTCGAACGTCAGCACGGGCGTCTTCCTGGCGCCCGTCCCGTGCGCCACTCCCCCGAGGAAGCCAGCCCACCTCCGGCACCTGCCCCTGCACCTTCGATCGCGCGACCACCACAACGGCGCCGGCGATGGCTATTGGTGGTGGCCGCAGCGCTCGCCTTCGTCGCGTGGCTACTGTGGGATTCCGGATGGCTGCCAGGGAATACCGAGACCGAGTCGGCGACAACGTCTCAAGAAGGTCCTTCGGACAGTCGCCCTGCCGACCGTCACGAATCGGCGTCATCCTCAACGATTGCGCTCGGCATGGACACCGATGCCGTGCGCGCCATCGAAGGCGATCCCATGCTGGTCGGCGGGAATCGCTGGGACTACGGGCCGTCATGGATTCGCTTCGAGAATGACAAAGTGGCGGACTGGTACAGTTCGCCGCTGCGTCCGCTCAAGACGCCGTCCCCGCATCCAACGTTCAAGCGCGACGACTAGAGCGCGAGAAGCCACCGGCCATGTGTGGAATTGCAGGATTCTTTGGAGAGCTGCCGGTACCCGGCCAAGCGCGCGTCACACTCGAACAGATGATACGCACCCTGCATCACCGCGGGCCCGATGGTTACGGCTTCCATGTCGGGTCGGGCATCGGACTCGCTCATGCACGACTGTCGATCATCGACCTGGTCAGCGGCGAGCAGCCGATCCACAACGAGCGATGCACTGTGTGGACTGTGTTCAACGGCGAAATCTTCAACTACGTGGAATTGCGCACCACCCTGGAGCAGCAAGGCCACCGCTTCTATACGCGGTCTGACACCGAAGTGATCGTGCATCTGTACGAGCAATACGGAGATGCTTTCGTCGAACACCTCAATGGGCAGTTCGCGATTGCGCTGTGGGACGACGAACGACGACGCCTGCTGCTGGCGCGTGACCGGGTCGGTATCCGTCCACTGTTTTACGCGCGCGCCGCGGGCAGCCTGTGGTTCGGTTCGGAAATCAAGTCGCTGCTGACCGTACTGCCGCAATGCGCGACGCTCGATCCGCTTGGGCTGGTGCAAACCTTGAGCTACTGGGGTCCGGCGGATCCTGACACGCTGTTCAAGAGTGTCCGCAGCCTGCCGCCGGGGCACTTGCTGGCGATCGGCGACGACGGCAGCGAAACGCTGACGCAGTACTGGGACTGGACCTTCCCTGCCGCAGCGGAGCGCACCGGCAGCCATCGGGTGCACGAGTCAGTGGAGCAGGCGACCACCGAACTGCGAGCGTTGCTGATCGACGCGGTGCGGCTGCAGTTGCGCGCTGATGTTCCGGTCGGCGCTTATCTCAGCGGAGGCCTGGACTCATCCGGTATCGTGGCGCTGATTCGTCGCTTCACGGACACCCCTGTACGCACGTTCTCGTTGGCGTTCGATGATCCGGAATTCGACGAGAGTGCGCAGCAGGCCTCCATGGTCCGCTATCTGGATACGGATCACACGACACTGCGTTGTTCGCTTCGGGATATTGGCGACGCATTTCCACAGTTGATCCGGCATACCGAGACGCCACTCCTGCGCACCGCCGCCGCGCCGCTCATGCTGCTTTCGCGGCGGGTGCGCGAGGAAGGATACAAAGTGGTGCTGACCGGCGAAGGTGCCGACGAGGTATTCGGCGGCTACGATATTTTCAAGGAGGCAAAGATACGTCGCTTCTGGGCGCAGGACCCAACATCGAAATTCCGTCCAAAACTACTTGGACGTCTATACGGCTACCTTAACCATTCTCCGGTTGCCAGCGAGGCGCTTGCACAATCGTTCTTCAAACGGGGTATGGAGCATGTCGACCGCTCCATCTTTGCGCATGCCCCGCGCTGGACCACCTCGCAGCGAGCACTTGCCTTCCTGTCGGATGAATTGCGGGCTAGCGTGGGCAGCTGGGATCCGCTCACCTGGTACGAGAAACGCCTGCCGACCGACATCATGTCGTGGAGTCCGCTGAGTCGCGACCAGTACGTCGAGGCAAAATCGTTGCTCGCCGCCTATCTGTTGCCTGCACAAGGCGACCGCGCAGCCATGGCAAATTCGGTGGAGGGTCGCTTCCCCTACCTTGATCACCGCCTGATCGAATTTGCCGCACGGCTGCCGCCAAGCTGGAAGATCCACGGCCTCACCGAGAAATACCTGCTGCGCCGTGCGCTGGCGGGCTTGTTGCCGGACGAGATTCTGAAGCGGACTAAGCAACCGTATCGTGCCCCCGACAGCCAGAGCTTCTTCTTCGACGGTGAACCGCTGGACTACGTGGCCGACCTGATGGGCGGGGCACGCATTCGTGCCGCTGGCTACTTCAACGCCACGATGGTGGGCCGGCTGTTCGACAAGTGCCTCCACAACCGCGCCATCGGTTTCGCCGACAATCAAGCCTTCGTCGGCATCCTTTCCACCATGTTGCTCGACGATTCATTCCTGCGCCGATCCGACGCGTAGTCCGCACTGATAACCTTTTGCAAACCGCTCCGGTCGACCGGTCTCCCAATGGCATCGGCCGAATGTCTCC
>JBAPPP010000483.1:0-2304 GCA_049280175.1 Rhodanobacter sp. | reverse complement strand
GCCTTGAGCGAGTGGATCATTGCGCAGCTCGGCCAGACGCACGAAGTAGTCATCAAGGGTGATGGTGGTGAGCGGTGTCGGCCGGGTCAGTCGAGCTCGCCGAAATGCATCCCAGCGCTCGCGCTCTTCGGCATCCAGCGATTCTGGCCAATTACGTGCGCGATAGCGGAACAACAGCTCCGGATAGCGCGGATCGCGAAACGGAAACGCTCGCTGACCCAGCGTTGCCGGCGGCGTCGCGCGCACCTGGGCCAGCAGCTTCTTGTCGGCATCGGGCAGGAAGCCCCCGCCGTACAGAGCCAGCTCTGGGTCTTCCGGCGGCGGCAATTCCCCTGCGCGCTGAAACACGCGCCGCAGTTTTTCCGCCAGCCCATCGACCGCATGCAGGACATCGCGATGGGCCAAACAACGATCCAGATCCAACTGCAGCCGACCCAGGTCCATGCCTTGCAGCACCGACAGCGGTGCCAGAGCAGGAGCGTGGTTGGCCCGCACGGTGCGCAGCGGGATGCGTTCGACCCCTTCGGGCAAATCGGCTCGCGTCGTGAAAATGCGGTCGGCGATGTCGTCTTCGTCCAGCGCCAGCCATGGCGTCGGGTCGGTAGCCAGGTCATAGACGATCACTTCGCCGGCACGGCTTGGGTGTGCGGCCAGCGGCGCAATCACAGCCAGGCAATGTCGACTGGCCGGATAGCGCGAGGACACGTGCACCATCGGCGTCATGTTCACCACGTCGAGCAGCTCGAACACTTTCTGCTTGCGGCGCAGGTTGTAATACCAGTCCCACAACCGTGGCTGGCGCACGCGGATCAGCCGGGCGAGGTCGATCAGCGCATACACATCGGACAACGCATCGTGGGCGCGTTCCTGCTTGAGCTGGTTGGCGCTGGCCAGATGCTCCAGCTTGAAGCTGGGCAAGCCGTCCTCACGCGTTGGCCAGACGATGCCTTCGGGCCGCAGCGCCTGGCACATGCGCACCAGGTCAATCAGGTCCCAGCGCGAATTGCCGTTTTCCCACTCGCGGCCGTATGGCTCGTAGAAGTTGCGGTAAAGCATCTGCCGGGTGAACTCGTCGTCAAAGCGTAACGAGTTGTAGCCGACGCCACAGGTGCCCGGTTCGGCCAGCTGCTCATGCACCCGGGCCGCAAACTCGGCCTCGATGACGCCTTCACGTTCGGCCAGCTGCGGGGTGATCCCGGTGACCAGGCAGGCATCGGGCTGCGGTGGCATCTCCAGCGGCGGCTTGCCGTAGAACATCACCGGCTCACCGATGATTTCCAGCTCCAGCGTGGTGCGAATGCCGGCAAACTGCACGGGCCGGTCGCGCCGCGGGTCGGTGCCGAAGGTCTCGTAGTCGTGCCAGAAAAAGGTCTGCATGCGGGAGTCATTAGGACAGGCTCCCCATCATCGCATGGCCAAAAGCCATGCTCACATGGGCATTCCCGGCAAGACTGATAAACTTGGGTACCCAAGGAGTGTCCATGAGCCAAGCCAACGATGACAACCTGATCTGGATCGATCTGGAGATGACCGGCCTAGATACTGACAACGACTCGATCCTGGAGATCGCCACGGTCGTCACCGACAAGCACCTGAACGTGCTGGCCGAGGGCCCGGTATTCGCGATCCGCCACGAAATCGACCGCCTTGAGTCGATGGACAGCTGGAATAGCAACCAGCACCACAAGTCGGGTCTCTGGCGGCAGGTGCTGATTTCGGAAACCGATCATGGGATGGCCGAGCAGGCCACGGTCGAGTTTCTGCGAGCGTGGGTGGCGCCCGGCAAATCGCCGATGTGTGGCAATTCGATCTGCCAGGATCGGCGTTTCATGTATCGGCAGATGCCGCGACTGGAACGCTATTTCCATTACCGCAACCTCGATGTGTCCACGCTCAAGGAGCTGGCCCGGCGCTGGGCGCCAAACATCGCCAAGAGCTTCGGCAAGGAATCGGCACATACCGCGCTATCGGACATCCGCGATTCGATCGAGGAGCTGCGCTACTACCGTCGCTACATGGGCGAGCTTGGCGGCGGTGGCATCGAGGTTTGATGTTGCCAACGTCGGTTGCCCGAGATGCCGCAACCATCGGATTTCGTAGTGAGTCAGGTATCGGGTCAGTGAGGGTTTGAGCATGTCGATCGATCTGTTTGCGACGGTACTGGATTGCGCCGGGCGCCCGCTACGGCTCGACCGTCCGCGCGTGGTCGGTATCCTGAATCTCACCCCGGATTCATTCTCCGCCGACGGTCATCAGGACAGCGTGGAAGCGGCGGTGGCGCACGGTTTGCGCATGGCGGAGGAG
>JBAPPP010000482.1:0-1948 GCA_049280175.1 Rhodanobacter sp. | reverse complement strand
CCCCAAGGCGTATCGCCCACGCGAGCAGCGCCCCGATCGGCAGCGCCAGCCAAGGCACGGGTTGGCGCAGGTATAGGGTTGCGACCATCCATAGGGCGCCGGCAGCCAATCCCAGCATGCAGGCGCTGAACAGGGCGAACGCGTTTACGAAAAGGTTGCGGGCGCTCATGCGCACCTACGGGGAAAAACAGGCGGTTGCATGCATTTATCCGACAGCAAAGCGACCATCATAGCGTGCCGATACGCGGGTGCCATGTGGGTCACAGGGCGGCAGATTCCCTTGAGTTCCACGATCCCGACCCGATCTCGGGCAAGCAGGCCCCGGCAGCGGGCGGCATAATAGGCAGCTGGGTTCGACGCTTTGTCGAACTCATGGATCTTCACTGGCGAGTGGTATGAGCGGTTTCAGTCTAAGCAGCGAACCTTTCACCCTGTTGCGCGATTGCAGCGCCGTCCTGGTGCCGCAAGGCGACGTGGTGGGCCTGCCGGCGGGCCAGATCGGCTATATCACGCAGGCTTTGGGCGGCAGTTTCACCGTGTACGTGGAAGGCAATCTCTTCCGCATCGCGGGCAAGGATGCCGACGCGCTGGGCAAAGAGCCCCCGGCAGCGATCGAGGTGCCCGACGATGCCACCAACGAAGACGTGGAGAGGCTGGCGTGGGATCAGCTGCGCACGGTGTTCGATCCGGAGATCCCGGTCAATGTGGTCGACTTGGGACTGGTCTACGACTTGAGTCTGGAGCAGACCGCATCGGGCGAGCGCAAGGTGTATGTGAAGCTCACGCTAACCGCGCCGGGTTGCGGCATGGGCGACATCCTGGTGGATGATGCCCGCACCAAGCTGGAGATGATCCCCACGGTCAGCGAGGCGGATGTGGACCTGGTGTTCGATCCGCCGTGGAGCCATTCGATGATGTCCGACGCGGCGAAGCTAGAGACCGGCATGCTCTGAGCTGGCGCCGTTGTAGGAGCGCACCCTGTGCGCGAAATGCAGGGCACGCGCCAGCACCAACGAACACCATCAACCAGCCGCTTCCTCGAAGCGGTTCGCATCGCGATTCTTGCGCACCTTGGCCGGATCCCACACACGGCCGTTCATGGTGATGTAGACCCCGTCCGGTAGCGTCTGCACGGCGGCCACCGCGCAACCGATATTGAACACCGCATCCGAACCCTGGAAACGTGCCGGGTTCAGCGCGCCGGTCAGCACGATCACCTTGCCTTTGATGTGAGCCAGCTCGCGGGCCGTTTCGACCATGGTGTCGGTGCCGTGTGTGACCAGCACATGGCGATGCGGCTGCGCCTCGATCGTCGAACGCACCAGCGCGCGGTCTTCGGCGCCCATGTGCAGACTGTCTTTGCGCAGGATCGGAATCACGTCGAACTGGAACGCCACGCCGAGCTGGCCGAGGATCTCGCCGATCTGCGGTGCGCCGATCTTGTAGTCCGACTTGTCGTCGAAGTAGATCTTGTCGATGGTGCCGCCCGTGGTGACGATGGTCAGATGCTGCATGCTGGTGAGCCAAGTGAGGGGACGGGGCATTTTAGCCCGTGTGGGGGCAAGGGGCGCGGAGATGATCACTTGCACTTTAGCTTTGCCCCCTCTCCCTTTGGGAGAGGGTTGGGGTGAGGGTTCGGTTTTCGCTGGATCGCCCATTCCCGCCACCCCTGCGCAGGCAGGAGCCCAGCGCCTTTCGCGAGGTTCGTTGCTTTAGCGCGGGGCTGTTCCTTTTAGAGCGTTTCGTCCTCCTGCGGAGGGCGAGTTACTTCTCTTTTGCTTGTCCAAAAGAGAAGTAACCAAGAGAAAATGCGCCCGTAATGTGAGCCGGGCGTCCTGCCCAGAAAGTGCGTGAGGCAAGGTCGGGCTTTTCGACAGTACATCCGTGTGCTGGCGAAAAGGAATCGACTTCCTGTCGATTCCCCCTGTCGGGGCCTGTCGACCTTGCC
>JBAPPP010000481.1:0-4104 GCA_049280175.1 Rhodanobacter sp. | reverse complement strand
CCAGTCGACGAAGACGCGCAGTCGTGCCGGCATCTGCCGCTGTGGCGGATACAGCACCGTCATCGGCAGCGAAGGCGGCGGGGTATCCGCAAGCAGCTCGCACATCGTCCCGCTCGCCAGTTCCTGCCCGATGCGGTAGCGCGAAAACTGCGCGATGCCGAGACCGGCCTTGCAGCAACTTAGGTAGGCGTCGGCGCCACTGACAGTGATTTTTCCGGGCAGGCTGACTTCGCGACGCCGGCGCCCGACCATGAACTCCAGCGGCTCCGCACGACGGGTTGTCGGCGAGGCCCAGTTCACTGCGTAGTGGCCATCATGCAAAGCGGCGACCGATTTCGGCGGTCCGTGCCGACGTACGTAGTCGGCGCTGGCCACCGTGATTTGCTCTAGCGTGGCGACGCGGCGACCGATCATGCCGGTGTCGCCGAGCTCACCCACCCGCACGGCGCAATCGACGCCCTCCCGCACCAGGTCGACATAACGGTCACCGGTGCCGATATCCAGCTCGATCTGTGGAAAGCGCGCGCAGAACGCGGGCAGTGCCGGAATCACCAGCAGCCGCGCCAACGCCGCCGACAGGTCGACGCGCAGACGCCCTTTCGGCTGCACCGCCGCCTCGCGGAAATCCGTCTCGACCTCATCCATGTCGGCCAGTAGCCGTACGCAGTGGCCGTAGTACACCTCGCCGTCGCGGGTCGCGCGCACACGGCGCGTGGTTCGCTGCAGCAGTTGCGTACCGAGTCGTACTTCCAGCCGCTTGATGGCGTGGGTGACCGTAGCGCGTGGCAGGTTCAGATCGTCCGCTGCGGCAGTGAAGCTACCCAACTCGACGATCCGCGTGTACAGCCGCATGGCTTCGAGTCGGTCCATGGCTATTGTTGTCGCAAATGAAATAGTGATAGTCATTATTGACCATTTATCCGCACTCTGGCGAGGCGCACCATGCGTCATCCCCGCCACCACGAGCAACCCACCATGCAAACCCGCACTCTCGGCAAGAACGGCCCACAAGTCTCCGCCCTTGGACTTGGCTGCATGGGCATGAGCGATTTCTACGGCCCGCTCGATGACGCCGAATCCATCGCCACCATTCACCACGCACTGGAGCGTGGCCTCAACCTGCTCGATACCGCCGATGTCTATGGACCGCATACCAACGAGGTACTCGTTGGCAAGGCGATCAAGGGGCGGCGCGAGCAGGCCTTTATCGCCACCAAGTTCGGTTTCGTGCGTGACCCCAGCGATCCGGCCATACGCGGGCTCAACGGCCGCCCGGAATACGTTCGCGCATCCTGCGAGTCGAGTCTGCAGCGACTTGGCATCGAAACGATTGACCTGTACTACCAGCACCGTGTCGACCCTGGCGTACCGATCGAGGAGACCGTCGGTGCGATGGCCGACCTGGTGGCGGCAGGCAAGGTGCGCTATGTCGGCCTGTCTGAAGCTTCCGGCGCGACGCTGGAACGCGCAAGCAAGGTGCACCCGATCGCGGCTTTGCAAAGTGAGTTCTCACTGTGGACGCGTGACCCCCAGGAAAACGGCATGCTCGATGCCTGCCGTCGACTCGGCGTGAGCCTGGTGGCCTATTCACCGCTTGGCCGTGGCTTTCTCACCGGCGCGATCACCACGCCGGAAGACTTCGACGCCGACGACTACCGTCGCAAAAGTCCGCGTTTTATCGGGGAAAACTTCACCCGCAACCTGCAGCTGGTCGAACAGGTGAAATCGCTGGCGGCGGACAAGGGCTGCTCGCCGGCACAGCTGGCGCTTGCCTGGGTGCTGGCGCAAGGCAAGGACGTGCTGGCCATTCCAGGCACCAAAAAGCGTTCGCGGCTGGACGAGAATCTCGGTGCACTCGATGTGCAGCTCAGCGCCGACGAGCTCAAGGCGATCGATGCGGTGTTTCCGCCGGATGCCGCCGCAGGCGAGCGCTACGTCAGATCGATGATGCATATGGTCAACGTGTAGAGCCTCGTCGGGGCTGCACGTTCGTCAGGGCTGCTCCCTCCCCTGCTCGCAGGGGAGGGTTGGGGTGGGGTCGCTCTTCGTCCGAAAATCAAAAGCACCTCTCCCAACCTCCCCGGCGACCGCAGGGAGCCCCTTCTTCGGGTCAAGCAGGAGGCGCAACGCGGACAGCCTCAGCTGAACGGGTATGCGAGAGGTATGGCGAACACCCGTTAAACTTCACCCCATGAGCACTCCCGAACACTCCCCTCTCGGCAAAAACACCGCCTACGCCGATCGCTACGACCCGACGCTGCTGTTTGCGATACCGCGCGCCGACAAGCGCGCGGAAATCGGCGTGGCCGAACTGCTGCCATTCCATGGTGTAGACATCTGGAACGCGTACGAGCTTTCGTGGCTCGATCTGCGCGGCAAGCCCGTGGTCGCGCTGGCCGAGTTCCGCGTGCCCGCGGCTTCGCCGAACATCATCGAGTCGAAGTCATTCAAGCTGTACTTGAATGGTTTTGCACAGGAGCGCATTGCCGATGCGACCGCGCTGACTGCCACGCTGATGCACGATCTGTCCGCGGCAGCCGGGGCATTGGTTGGCGTGCAATTGAGCGAGGCCAATGCAGTGGCATATCCGGTCACCGATCTGGACGGCCATCTGCTCGACAGCCAGTCGATCGACATTGACCACTATGGGCCGCCACAAGCCGAATTTCTGAGCGCGGACAACACAGCCATCGCCGTTGAGGAAACCGTCGTCTCGCACCTGCTGCGCTCCAACTGCCCAGTCACCGGCCAACCGGACTGGGGCAGCGTGCAGATCGCCTATCGCGGCCCACCCATCGAGCATGCCGGGCTGCTGCGTTACCTGGTTTCGTTCCGCAACCACAACGAATTCCATGAGCAATGCGTGGAGCGGATCTTCGTCGACCTGATGGAACGCTGCGCCCCGCAGCAGCTCAGCGTGTACGCGCGCTACACCCGCCGCGGCGGCCTGGACATCAATCCGTTTCGCAGCAGCACTCCGGCAACGCCGGGCAATCCACGCACCGCACGCCAATAGGCGCAGTTTCAGCCTCGCGCTCGTGGACAAGTGACATTCCCGTCGGATCCGAGTGGCGGGCAACGGGCCTGCCTATGATCTCCGTGCAGCGCGCCCCATGACCGCGTGAAATGCCGGGTGCCTCGCTCTCCCGGTAACCGGCGCTTCAGATCGGAGGCGTTAGCTTCGGCAGACCAGCCAAAGCGCCCGGACCTCGCTGCGGCAATCACCACGCGTAACAAGCACCGGTTGGATATGGGCAATCGTCGGATGGGTGCTCGTCACGTCATCGATCATGGAGTTTCCGCATGACACGTTCATCACGCTCAGCCGTGCCCTATGGCGTCGCACTCGTCGGCTTGCTGTTGCTCAGCGCCTGCGGAAAACACGAGACGGCAGCTCACCCCGCTGGCGCTCCCACCGCGACCGCCGCAGCAAAAGCCATCACGCCAGTGCCTGCGAAGGCAGCGGCCACTAGCAGCGCCACAACCAGCGCCAGCGCGGCGGTGGTTGCCGCGTCCGTTGTAAGCCCGGCGGTAACGGCGTCCGCAAATACACCCCTCACGGTGGCCAAGCTGACACTCGGCGACGCGGTCAATGCCGCCCATGAAGTGACGCACGCTAGCAACAACTTCGCATTCAATGACAAGATCATCTACGCCAGCGTCGGCACCGAAGGCCGCAGCAGCGGCGCCACGCTGAACGCCAAATGGAGCTATCTGGAAGGTCCGGGCCAGCTGATCAGCAGCATCACTGAATCGATCGCCACCGATGGTCCTGCCGTCACCACCTTCAAGGTGGAGAACCCGGATCTGTGGCCCGAGGGGAAATACAAGGTCGAGATCTCGCTCGATGGCAAGCCTGTGGCCCACCAGGATTTCGAAGTCACCAAACACTGATCATGGCCAGATCGAAGCCGGGCCGGACAATCACTCGAAGGTGCCCCGTGGGGCGTTCTCTTGCTGCAGGGCATGACCCGCAGTCACTCGTCGAAACCGGCCATCGGCCAGGAGATGCGGTGACCGAAGTCACCGCATCCGGCACGCCTATCAGGCTGCCGCGTCCTTGAGCTTCTTCAACGGACGCACTTTCACCTTGACGCTTGCCGG
>JBAPPP010000480.1:0-4569 GCA_049280175.1 Rhodanobacter sp. | reverse complement strand
AGGTTCCTACACGTTCCACATACACCTGAGTTTCGGCGTACGGCGGCACGCCGCTGTATCGCTGCACTGCATTGGGGCCAGCATTGTAGGCGGCCGCGGCCAGCCGTTCGTCGCCGTTGAAATCGTGCAGCAGCATGCTCAGGTAGCGCGCGCCTCCACGGATGTTCTGGTCAGTATTGAAAGCATCCAGTACGCCCATGTCATTGGCCGTGCCCGGCATCAACTGCATCAGCCCCTGTGCGCCCTTGAGCGACATGGCGTGCGGATTGAACGCACTCTCGGCATGGATGATCGCGCGGAGGAACGCCTCGTCCACTCCAAACTCGACGCTGGCCGCGCGTATCGTGTCGGCAAACGCGGTGAGGTTGAGACTCACGCTGCCCCAATGGATCGTCGAGTGAAGATCGCAGGCGAGGCAGGTCGCCAGATAGGTGAACAGCATGGTCACCGCGTGGCTCTTCTGGCCGACCGGCTGCAGGTTGGTGTACTCCACGCTGCCATCCGGCCGTACGATCCGATACACCGCACCGCGCAAAATGCGGGTGCCGGGATCGTCCGCCAGGGCGACTGGCGCCTGCGCGTCGTGCGATTCGTGGTAACTCCATTGACCAGGTGTGCCTGTGGCCGTCCGCTTGACGCCGCTTTCGATCGAGCCTTGCACAGCGGCCAATGAAACCTGCGGCACCGACGCCGCGTCGAGACGCCGCGCGCTGGTCTCCACCGAACCCTGAACCCAGGCCAGTGAACTCCGCTCGGCGCCGCCCACCCTGGCGCCATTGGCCTTGAGGTTATCCCCATTGAGATCATGTGCCGTGGTCGTAACGGAACCGGTCACCCGCGTCAGCGATACCGGCAGCGCGGGCGCCTTGGTGCGGGGCGCCGTCGTGCCATAGCTGCTGATTTTCGTGCAATCGTGGTAACCCACCGCACTGCTGCTGAACACCGCTTCGCCACTGGAACCGGTGCAGTGATACAGCGTGCCGGCCCGCGCCGTAGACAACCACAACAGACCCGCCAGCAACACGCAGCCAAGTACGACCCGGATCAGGATCGAATGGATTGGGAAGCTCCCGGCAGGCCGATCGACGCTTCCCCCGTGGCTTGCGACGTCGAACATGGGCGCAGTGTGCAACCAAGCATGGCCGGCGCCAAGTGCGTCAGAGAGATTTCGTGCGCCACGACCGTTTGCTACCTGCCCCACTGCGCGCCCATGGAGTCAGCCGAAACCCCTCCCTGCGCAAGCTCTGCTCCCTCCCCTGCTTGCCCCGAAGAAGGGACTCCCTTCGGTCGCAGGGGAGGGTTGGGGTGGGGTTGCTCTTCGACCAAAGGTCAAAAGCTTTACCCCCTCCCAACCTCCCCCTGCGCGCAGGGGGAGGAGCATGAACAGCTGCGCTCCCTCCCCTGCTTGCAGGGGAGGGCTGGGGTGGGGTCGCTCTTCGACCAAACGTCAAAAACCTTTACCCCCTCCCAACCTCCCCCTGCAAGCAGGGGGAGGAGCAATCCAAGGGCTTCAGACCGGCTCTAAGTGCTTGATCTTCCCGGCTGATCAACTGGCGGGCAAGCCGCCAGCGGGGTAAACTGCACGGTTCAGCGGACCCCCTCTCCCGCGTCATAAATCACGGTAACCCAGGCCATGAGCGGCAAGCTTTTCATCAAAACCCACGGCTGCCAGATGAACGAGTACGACTCGGCCAAGATGGCCGACGTGCTGAAGGCATCGCACGGCATGGAGCTGACCCAGATCGAGTCCGAAGCGGATGTGATCCTGATCAACACTTGTTCGATCCGCGAAAAGGCCCAGGAAAAAGTGTTCAGCCAGCTCGGTCGCTGGAAGGAGCACAAGCGGGGCGGCAAGCCGGTACTGATCGGCGTCGGCGGCTGCGTGGCGTCGCAGGAAGGCGAGGCGATCATCAAGCGCGCGCCGTATGTGGATCTGGTGTTCGGCCCGCAGACGCTGCATCGCTTGCCCGAGCTGATTGAAGCCCAGCGCGCCTCCGGCCTGCCGCAGGTGGATATCAGCTTTCCG
Source organism: Rhodanobacter sp. (assembly GCA_049280175.1). Lineage (GTDB taxonomy): Bacteria > Pseudomonadota > Gammaproteobacteria > Xanthomonadales > Rhodanobacteraceae > Rhodanobacter. The sequence continues at coordinate 2,543 of JBAPPP010000480.1, read as the reverse complement.
GAGATCGAGAAGTTCGACCGCCTGCCAGAGCCACGTGCCGAAGGCCCGACCGCGTTCGTCTCGATCATGGAAGGCTGCTCGAAATACTGCAGCTACTGCGTGGTGCCGTACACCCGTGGCGAAGAGATCAGCCGTCCGTTCGATGATGTGCTGGTCGAGGTCGCCAAACTCGCCGCCCAGGGTGTGCGTGAGGTCAACTTGCTGGGCCAGAACGTCAACGCTTATCGCGGCCCCACTCACGACGGTGGCATTGCCGACCTGGCGGTGCTGATCCATGCGATCGCGCAGATCGACGGCATAGGCCGCATCCGCTTCACTACTTCACATCCGCTGGAGTTTTCCGACTCGCTGATCGAGGCCTACGCGAACGTGCCGCAGCTGGCCAACTATCTGCACCTGCCGGTGCAGGCCGGCTCCGATCGCATTCTCGGCGCGATGAAGCGGGGTTACACCGCGCTGGAGTTCAAGCAGAAGATCCGCAAGCTGCGCGCGGTGCGTCCGGACATTTGCGTGTCCTCAGATTTCATCGTGGGTTTCCCCGGCGAAACCGAAGAGGACTTCGAGAAGACCATGAAGCTGATCGACGACATCGGCTTCGACCAGAGCTTCTCCTTCATCTTCTCCTCGCGCCCCGGCACCCCCGCGGCAAATCTCGCCGACGATACGCCGGCGACTGAAAAACATGCCCGACTGATGCGGCTGCAGGCGACCATCAACGCGAACGCGAAAAAAATCAGCCAGGCGATGATCGGCAGCGTGCAGCGCGTACTGGTGGAGAAGCCGAGCACCCGCGATCCGAGCGAACTGACCGGGCGCACGGAGAACATGCGCTTCGTCAATTTCTCCGGTCATCCGCGACTGATCGGCCAGTTTGTCGACGTGATGATCACCGAGGCGATGGCCAACTCGCTGCGCGGAAGGATCTGCGTGGCGGACGAACCCGTGGCACTGGCTTCGTGACGGCCGCACTGATCCTGCGCGAAATCGGTGCGGATGAATTCACGCAGGTATGGCCATTCTTCCAGACGATCATTGCCGCCGGGGATACCTACGTTTACCCGACGAACATGGAGTTCGAGCACGCCCGCGCCATGTGGACCACGCCGCCCGCACGTTGCTTCATTGCCGAACGCAGTGGCCAGGTAGTGGGCTGTTACCGGCTGGCACCGAACCAGCCAGGGCTGGGTGATCACGTCGCCAACGGCAGCTACATGGTGGCCCCGTCAGCCCGTGGTCAGGGCGTAGCTTCGGCGATGTGCGAGCACTCGCTGGAACAGGCGCGCAGCGCGGGCTTCACGGCGATGCAGTTCAATTGCGTGGTGTCGACGAATGCCATTGCGGTGCGTCTGTGGCAGCGCCACGGATTTCGTATCGTCGGTCAGGTACCCGGCGCATTCCGCCATGCACAGCTCGGCGCCACTGACATCTATGTGATGCATCGAACGCTCTGACACCGGCCCCAACCGATCGCTTCCCACCCACCGATACGATGACGCCGACACCATGACACCAGGCCTCAACCAGCGCGATTTCGCCTTCGACCCGGAAGACAATGCCCGGCTCGCCAACCTGTGCGGACCGTTCGACGAGCATCTGCGACAGATCGAGTTGCGCCTCGGCGTGGAGATCAACCATCGCGGCAGCCTGTTCCAGGTGATCGGCGAAGATCCTGCCAGCCGGGCCGCCGAGAATGTGTTGCGCGCGCTCTACGCCACTACCGAAGAAGAAGCGCTGACTGGCGCGAAGATCAACCTGCATCTGGCCGAATCCGGCATCGATGCGATCAGCGAAGCCGCGACCGAAGGCACTCAGGAAGTAGTGATCAAGGTCAAGCGCGGCATGATCAAAGGCCGCGGCCCGAACCAGGCGCGCTACCTGCACGCGATCGCCAACCACGACATCAGCTTCGGCGTGGGCCCGGCCGGTACCGGCAAGACCTATCTGGCCGTCGCCAGTGCGGTCGAGGCGCTGGAGGCAAACCGTGTGCAACGACTGCTGCTGGTGCGCCCCGCCGTGGAGGCCGGCGAGAAACTCGGCTTCCTGCCGGGCGACCTGTCGCAGAAAGTCGATCCCTACCTGCGCCCGTTGTACGACGCATTGTACGAAATGCTTGGCTTCGAGAAGGTGGCCAAGCTGATCGAGCGCAACGTGATCGAGATCGCCCCGCTCGCCTACATGCGCGGACGCACGCTCAACGATGCCTATGTGATTCTCGACGAAGCGCAGAACACCACCGTCGAACAGATGAAGATGTTCCTCACGCGTATCGGTTTTGGCACCGTCGCGGTGATCACCGGCGACGTCACCCAGGTCGACTTGCCGCGCAACACGCGCTCGGGCCTGCGGCAGGCGATTGAAGTGTTGCGCGGAGTGGGCGGCATCAGCTTCACGTTCTTCACTTCGCGCGACGTAGTGCGCCATCCCTTGGTGGCGAAAATCGTGCGCGCATATGAGGCGTTCGAACAGAAGGAAGAGGATGCAACGAAATGACCCGGCAGTCGCACTCATCTGCGGGAGCGGCTTCAGTCGCGACTAGCCCTTCC
>JBAPPP010000479.1:0-10959 GCA_049280175.1 Rhodanobacter sp. | reverse complement strand
ATGATGTTGCTGCCCGTGCACATGGCCGGAAGCAACTGCTGCACCAGGAAATAGGGCGCGCGCACATTGACGGCAAACAGCCGGTCAAAGTCTTCAACGCTGATCTCTTCGAGTAATGCTGACTTTGAGATACCGGCATTGGCGACCAGTATGTCCAACCGGTCGCCGATGACGCTTCGAACATGCTTGGCCAATTGGTGCGGGCCATTCGGCGTACTCAGATCGGCGCCCACTTTCTCGGCGCGACCGCCAGACTTGCGGATCTCCTCCACTACAGCATCGGCTTCCTTTTGTGCGCTGCTGTAGTGGACCAGAACCTGCGCACCGGCTTTGGCGAGCGCGAGCGCCGCGGCTCGACCGATGCCGCGCGATGCGCCTGTCACCAGGGCGGTTTTTCCACTGAGGCTGCTGCTCATGAAGTTTCTCCGTTCGTAGGGTCAATACAAGCAAGTGAGTGGTCAGTCGTCGAGCTCTTCGATTGCTTCGACGCGATCCGGATAGAACGCGACGTGATCCTTGATCATGACAACAGCGTGATAGGGCTGCTCATACGTCCATACCGCATTCAAAGCGCGCTCGCCGCCCACGGGTACGCTGTAGTAAGCGCACTCGCCTTTGTAGGGACAGTAGGTGGTGTGATCCGTGCGCTCCAGTGATGTCATGTCCACGTCCTGGCGAGGAATGTATTGGACTGCCGGGTAACTTGCCTCTTTTAGCGTGAGCCCGTTGCGCGTGTCGGCGACAACGCGACCCGCGACTCTCACCACGACACGCCGCGGATTGCGTTCGACGCTGATGGGATGATCTGGTCCAGGCACTTTGATCGTCCTGGCGGTGGAGGATGTGGGCTGTGTCACGGTCGTATCTCCTCGAGAGATGATGACGGGAGGGTCGCCTTCCGCTGGAAAACAGTGCAGAAGGACTGAAAGTAGAGTTGGACTCGCTTTGAGCTGATTCAATGCAGTTATGAAGAGCCGACTCAATCATTTCATCGGCTCTCCAGCTCACCCGCACGGATGCTTATTTCTTAAGATCCCCAGGCCATTGCATGCGTGGGTTCAGGCGTTCATCCCGCCATCCACGGTGAGATTCGCACCGGTAATGTACGAGGACTCCGGACCGGCGATGAACGCCACCATGGCGGCGATCTCCTCAACGCGTCCGTAGCGGTCCAGCGCAGTGGCGGCCTTCTGCGGCACCGCCCAATCACCCGAAGCAGGATTCAGATCCGTATCGATCGGACCCGGCTGGACGTTGTTGACCGTGATGCCCCGACCCCCTACTTCTCTGGACAGCGCTTGAGTGAACATCTTGACGGCTCCCTTGGTGGCCGCGTAGGGCACCAGCCCGGGCGCAACCGCACGCTCGCCCACCGCCGAACCGATCATGATGATGCGACCACCCTCGCCCATATGCTTCAGCGCCGCCTGGGTCGTAGCAAATACACCACGGATGTTGATGTCGACTACGCGATCCATTTCTTCCAGCGTCGTCTCCTCGAATGGTTTCGGAATGGCTGTGCCAGCATTGTTCACCAGCACATCCAGCCGGCCGAAAGTGGCGACGGCCTTTTCGACGGCTCCCCGGACGGCTTCGACGTTGGCAGCGTCGGCCTGGATCGCGACAGCCTTTCCACCATGGGCTTCAATGGCTTTCACCACAGCGGAGGCCGCTGCGGCGTCCTTCGCGTAGGTAATGGCCACGCTCGCCCCATCTGCCGCCAGGCGTTTCGCAATGGCTGCGCCGATGCCCCGTGAACCACCGGTAACGAGCGCCACTTTCTTGGTTAACTTGGACATGTGATTTCCTGTAGTTATCTATGAATGAGTTGTCGTGCCATTGATTCAATGGCCTGTTCTTTTGCTCTGTATGCGGTGCTTCTGCTGAGCGATCGTCACCCGCAACTTAAGCAATAACAGTGAGTTGAATCGCCCGTCGCCTGCTCTGTTTCTGTGGCGACTGTAGGCTTCTGTGGAACACAAGAAAAAGACTTTGTAAGCTGAGGGGCATACCCTTCAGGCATGGAATAGAGATGGAGCTGAGGCACCTTCGTTATTTCGTAGCCGTGGTCGAGGAAGGCAGCCTTACGACCGCCGCCGAGCTACGGCTTCATACCTCCCAACCTTCACTCAGTCGGCAGATTCGCGACCTCGAGTACCAGGTCGGCACCGAGCTGCTGATTCGCAGCGTTCATGGCGTCGAGCTGACTGCCGCGGGCAAGGCCTTTCTCGACCATGCTCGGCTGGCGCTGGCGCAAGTCGATGCCGCAGTGGAAGCGGCGCGCAGGGCTGCACAGCCTGCGAGAAAGACGTTCGCCATCGGCTTCCAAACCGGGCACGAGATGAACTGGCTGCCGCAGGCGATGCATGTGCTGCGGGATGAGTTGAAGAACATCCAGTTCACGGTCTCAAGCGACTATTCGCCCGACCTCGCCGAGGCGCTCGTCCGCGGCCGGCTCGACGTGGCGTTCATGCGCGTCGAGCCGGCCTTCGATCTGGGCTATGAGGTGGTGGATCACGAACCACTGATCGTTCTGATGCCGAGTGACCATCGCCTCACCAGCCGCGAAGTGATTCATCCTCGGGAATTCGTCGGCGAGGTGTTCATCGGCGGCTCGAAAAAAGCCTCCGTGCTGCACGCGGTAACCGAGGACTATCTGCATCGCTGCGGACTCGACATCACACTGGATCATGGCGTGGACAACGCAACTATGGCCATATCCCTGGTGGCATCCACTCGTGGGTTGTCGCTCATGCCCGCCTATGCGAAGAATCTTCTGCCATGGTCCGTAGTCAGCCGTCCGCTCGAGGGTGAAGCGCCAACGATCGATCTGGCCGTGGGTTACAGCAAGGCAAACAACTCGCCGATTCTCAAGCTATTCCTCTCAAGACTTGAGGAACTGCGAGCGCGGATGCCCGAAAATAAAAAACTGGATGCTTGATGCGAGCGAAGGTCTACGTCAACTTCAGACAAAGTCTGGGGCGTGCATTACCGTCGTTACCGGGATCCTTGCCCTGACGGATTTACCCATGACACGCGGCGCCCTCGTCGCAGCACATCGGTTGGCGCAAATGCACACGAGTGCAGCCTATTGGCGATTCAGTTGCGGACCGGTCTACTGATTTGCCATGCCATGCAATCGCCTCATTCCCGCCAGCAAACGGCCGAAGAGGCCGCCCTCTTCAACAACGGGTGACGGCAGTTCATTCAGAATTTCAGCCTCCTCGGCCTGAAATGCGATCAGGGAATCCAGCATCGCCTTGGCTACCTCGGGATGCTGTTGGAGAATCGGTGTAATGGCGTCCTTGCCGAGCCTGGCGATCGCAACCTTGCTGATCGCTCGCACTTTTATGCCTTTGCTTACGCCGGTGAGAATTCCCGCGCGCCCAACGGCATCACCCGGTGAAAGCCGACGAAGCTCGATGTCACGTCCTTCATGCGGGGTTAGCAATGCAGCGACCCCTGTCGCCACGATGCACAGTGCGCGATGCTTGTCCGGGCATTCCGGTGTAACGTGGTAGACCACCTCGCCTGCCGAAAACTCCTCGTGCTTGAGCTCCTTCGCAAGCTCTGCAAACTGCGCATCGCTGAGTGCATCAAACATTTCGATGCCACGCAACAGTCTCTCTGCGCGGCTATGTGCAGGGTCATTGGCGGGCGGGTTCCCTAGCTCGACGCCGTGGGCGTTGAGATGCCGATAGGCCTGATCCATGATTTCGTTTTTCGTGGCGGATCGGCTTCCAGCGGATGCGACATACGCAAGTATTTCGTACTCGACAAATTTTGGATGCATCAAATGCGTACTCACAACCGCCTTGGGTGTCTCAAGAACGCCGGCGGTGCTTGCGATCGCATCCCTGAGCGCTGTGATAACTCTGGCGGGCCGCACGCGTGGAGATATGCGAATGGTGAGAGTCATGCCGTGCATCTGCGCAGGTCGGCTCTCATTGACTATGTTTGCCTTTGACGCAGCACTATTGGGGACTATGACAAAATTTCCCTGACCGTTTAATAGCGTGGTCGCCCGCCAATTCCTCTCGATAACCTCGCCCTGAATATCTCCGATAGTGACCGTATCACCAAGATGAAAAGGTTGCGTCGCGTTGAGAACGACGCCAGAAAAGACGTCACTCAGGGTGCTTTGCAGCGCGAGACCCAAAATGATTGCCAACGCTCCGGACGTCGCCAACAGTCCACCGATCGGCAACTCCAGGACGTAAGCAATGGCAGCGAGGCCGGCCACCATAAAGACGATGGCGCGCAAGATGTCCTGGAATAGATGTTCACGATGCAGTTCAGGTGAAAGGACCACCCGCGCCAGCACGAACGATCCGATCTGTGCAGCTTGCAACCACCAAAGCAGCTCCAGCCCTTGAGCAAAGAAATGCCTCACGGGGTTGCCTATCCAGGGAGCCACGTGCAGCGGGCTTAAGCCATATCTCCATAAAACGTAGCTCAGTGCCACGAAGAGCAATGTACGGATGGCTAGCCGGGTTGCCTCATTTTTTGGCCGGAAGAAGCGCCATGCCAAAAAATCCAGCAGCACAACGCTGAATCCGAACAGCAATCCGCTATCTATGAAATTCATGAGACCTCAATGCCATTAAAGCCAGGGGCCAGAAATAACTTGATGGCCGCTCACTCTACGCCGCGCCCCGACCGTCAGCTCGGCTTTGATGCTTACGGCCAGCTTTATTCGCAAACAATGAAGTATCAGCATTGACCTGTTCAAAGCGTTAACAATCACTCGTGGAGCAAGGTTCGAGCGTCATCACAGCTCCGAACACGCCACCAGGAACTGCTGCCTGTACCAAGCGACCAACTTCGGACAAAGATGCCAGGTTGCGTTCGAAGTGCGGGGCTTGGGCAAAGTGGATGATCGCGTCGACACCGCGGCGGTTCGTTACGGCCGCGATCAGCTCGGCAAAATCCCGACCCTTGCCGTTGTCATGGGTATCGTCTTCGCTTTACCTCCGCCAGTTACCAGCCCCAGCGCACCTCGGCGCCAAAATAGTCCGAGTCGTGACCGCCCGCACGCTGCAGCGCCGGCGCCACGAAGTAGCGGTCGAACTCCATACCGAATGCGAGGCTACGAGTCGCTTTCCAGTTCAGCTCCAGCTGTCCGTAGGTGCTGCTGCGACGACCTGGCGCCCCCGCCGTGCCTGGCACCGGAATGTCTGGCTGCGCATAGATCGCATCGTGTGTGGTCTGCCGCCAAAGGGCGCCAGCTGCCGCCACCAACTTCACGTCTTGCACAGGGGTCAGTGTCAACGAAGGCTTCAGATGGATGAAATTGGTGTAGCCGGTGTAGCCGGATAAGGTCACGTAGTAGCCGTTCGGGAACAGGGGATTGAAGGTCCCTACTTGCCCGTCGGACAGATTGCGGTCACCCGACGCTGCGTCGAGCTGGATGCCGAGGCGCGGGCTCCACCTCACATCACTGAAAGTAAAGCCAGTCAGCGAGCCAAATGCCCAGGCATCGACATCCTTTGAGCCGATACTCCCGCCTTGCTTCATGCCTTCGACGTCCCAGTCAAAACCATCCGCGCTGCCGTTGTAATGCACGTCGACGTTTTGGCGCTCCTCGTTGCCGGATCCCGCCAGGAAATGCACATTGTCCTGCCGGAAATCCGAGAGGCTGATGCTGAGTTCGCTGGTGGCCGTGATGCGCCGCTGGGCGCGTATGCCGCCGAAGGTCAAATGCCGGTTGCTGAAGTCGTCGAAGTCCGACTGGTTTCGGTATTGCACTGGCTGGCTGGCGAAACCGGTAATGCGCCATCCAGCGCGTTCGTAATCGGCCCAGATCGCATCGTATGCCTGACGCACATTGGGGCCGTCGCGCACCGAGACAAAACGCTGCAAGTCGAACGCGATCTCCTGCCGCCCCACCCTCAGCTTGAACAAACCACCATCGACATCGGCCTGGGTATCAAGAAAGAAAAGCCGCAAGTCGAGTTTATTCGCGTCGACCGGTGAAGGTTTGGTCAGACCCGGTGCAAGCGCATTTTCCAGCTGCACAAAAACACGGGTGTTGTCCGTGAGATGTGCGTCCGCGTGAACCTCCAGACGATGCAGCAGATAGTCCTGACGGCGACCACCCGCGGTGCCAAACAGTGCCGGGTCGACGCTGACAAAGCGCTCGCGCAGGGTCACACCAAACGACAGGTAGCTCTTGGGATGCGTCTTTGACAGTGGAATGTACTTGAGCGCGTCACCCGGCTCTGTCCGGAACCGGGGATCGGCAAGTACCGACCAATCTTCTTGCCAGCGGTAGAAGCCAATGGCCGGTCGCTGCTCGGTTTGATCCGCGGTCGCAGCGAGATCCTCAGCCATCACGGCATGGCTGCAGCTCACAAGGCAAACCCATAACAGCAGCAGCGCGAGAGCGGTCGGCATGGACATCGCGCCTACTTCGGCAGAACGGCTGCAAGTCGTTTCATGGGCTTCATCCCCTAACTCCGGTAGGCCGACGCGCATCGAGCGATTTCGTCGAAACGCGCCGCCACAAGCCTTCGACTAGTGCGCTGTGGGCGCGTGGATTTCTGCGATGTAACCGCCCGGGAACTGCACGATGGCCGAACTGCGGTCGCTGGCGTCGAAACGCGGCACCAACACCTTCGCCCCATGGGAAGTGGCCTTGGCCAGCGTTGCGTCAAGATCCTTGACCTCATAGCCGCTGATCTCGTGGCCAAACGGATACGGCAGATGGCCGTCCGTCACATTGACCTGCATCTTGCCGAAGCCGGACTCGATTCGTATGCGCCGATAGGTCTCGCCGGGTCTGCCGATTTCCCCCGCATCGGCCTTGCGGTCATCGGAAACCACTGTCCCATGCGAGAAACGCAGCCAGTCGCGCACGAACACGTCCACCGTATCGCCCGATACATAGACCCGGTTGTCCGGCACCGTCTCCAGGGCTCCGTAGGACGGCGCGGTGAAGTGCCAATAGAATTGCATCTTGACGCCACCCGGCCACTGGACCACTGCGTCAAAGCCGATCGGATCCTTGAACTTGTCGACGATCACTTCGGCACCGGCGGCGCGCGCGTCCTTGATCGCCTGATCCATATCGGTCACCAGGTAACCCGTACGTTCCTGCCCGAACGGATAAGGGATGGGCGTCAGGAAGGCGAACGTGGACAGCGTACCCACCGGCGTCCACACGTATTGCCCCTCGGTACTGCTGGGTACCGGCAACACATTGAAGGTGCCGCGTTTGGACGGCTGGCCACCAAACGTTCCGGTGAAACTGTCGACGAAGGTGTCGAAATCACCCGGCGCGATATAGACATGGGTGGTGTCATATTGCGGACCGACCGCGACGCCCGGAGCGATGGCCGCGGCCTCCTTCGCCAGACTGACCGAAACAGGCGACGTCGACAAAAGCGCAATCACGGCAGCGGCAATAGTCGTGCGAACAACGTTGTTGAATGACTTGATTTGCATAAAGCGCCTCTTCCGATGGGTTAGATAGAACTTAGACCTCGCACCACTTCGCGGCACAGCTGTATAGCGTCGATGCCGCTCGGCCAATACGCGTCGTCAGGCCGATGCGGGCAAGCCACCTCGTCGCGGGAGCCCTGAGAATAGCGGCGATGATCTTGGGGGTATCGCTGGCATTTCGCGAGGCGTTCATCTCATACCGCCCAGCACGCGCATCCAAGCGCGCCCCAGAACGACTTAAGGTCCGCCACGGGAAGTTTGGCCGACCACGCCGTCATATGGTCATGGCCATGGATCGAACATGTGCATGCGCAACTGCAGGCGTTCGCACCGCTTTGGCGTGCCGCCATGGACGTGGCGTCCTGCCAGGCCCCGTAGCCACCGAACACACGCACGGGCGACCAATCCGGCATCGCCGGAGGCAGCGGATTTTCGTCCAGATGTTTGAAACCGCCTGCCGCGAAGACGATCTTGCCACCGACGATCGTCAGGTCCGAAGTCACGTCGGCGAGCTCGTTGTCGGCACAGGCGAAGTAGTCGCGGCTGGGTACGATGAGATCCGCGAGTTGCCCGACCTTGATCTGCCCCTTCTTGCCCTCTTCATTGGAAAACCAGGTCACGTACTGGGTCCACATACGCAGCGCGGTCTCGCGATCCAGACAGTTGCGCTGCGGATAGAGGCGCAGGCCGCCCACGGTCATGCCGGTGGTCAGCCAAGCGAGCGATACCCAGGGGTTGTATGACGCGACGCGCGTTGCATCCGTGCCGGCCGACACCTTGATACCTTTCTCCAGCATCCTGGCGACAGGTGGCGTGGCGGCGGCTACTGCGGCGCCGTAGCGCTCGACAAAATGTTCGCCCTGGTAGGCCATGCGGTGTTGCACGGCGATACCTCCGCCAAGTGCCGCGATGCGGTCGATCGATGCTTCCGAAATCGTTTCGGCATGATCGAAGAACCAGTTGAGCCCTTGCAGCGGGATATCGCGGTTGACACGCTCGAACACATCCAGAGCGCGGCTGATCGTCTCGTCGTACGTCGCATGCATGCGCCATGGCCAGCGGTTCTCGGCCAGCAGGCGCACAACATCTTCAAGCTCGCCTTCCATAGCCTCCGGCATATCGGGCCGCGGCTGCCGGAAGTCTTCGAAGTCCGCCGCCGAGAACACCAGCATTTCGCCGGCACCGTTGTGGCGGAAGTAGTCGTCGCCCTGCTTGTATTTGGAGGTCTTCGTCCAGTTGAGAAAGTCGTCCTTCTCTGCCTTCGGCTTCTGGGTGAACAAGTTATAGGCCAGACGGATCGTCAGCTGGCCGTCGTCGGATAGTTTCTGAATCACGGCATAGTCTTCCGGATAGTTCTGGAAGCCGCCGCCGGCATCGATGGCCCCGGTCACACCAAGCCGGTTCAGCTCGCGCATGAAATGGCGCGTGGAATTGAGCTGGTAGTCGAACGGCAGCTTCGGCCCCTTGGCCAGGGTCGCATACAGGATCGCGGCATTGGGCTTGGCCAGCAGCAGTCCGGTCGGATTGCCGGCCTTGTCCCGCTCGAGCTGACCGCCCAGTGGCTCGGGCGTTTCCTTGGTATAGCCCACGGCTCGCAACGCTGCGGCATTCAACAGCGCGCGATCGTAAAGGTGCAGCAGAAACACCGGTGTATCTGGCGCCACTGCGTTAAGTTCAGCGATGGTCGGCAGACGCTTTTCGACGAACTGATGTTCGGTAAAACCACCGACCACACGCACCCATTGCGGCGGCGGTGTGATCGCCACCTGCCTCCGCAACATATCCATCGCGTCGGCAAGCGAGCGCACGCCATCCCAGCGCAATTCCATGTTGAAATTCAGGCCGCCACGAATGATGTGCATGTGATTGTCGATCAGACCCGGCAATACGCAACGCCCTCCGAGATCGACGATTCGCGTTTCAGCCCCGGCCAATGCCCGCACTTCTTCGTCATGACCGACAGCCACCAATCGTCCATCCGCTATCGCCACGGCGCTTGTACTGGGCCGATCCGGATCGAGCGTCGCGAAACGTCCGTTGAGCAACAGCAATTCCGGTTCGGCACGCTTGGCGGTCATGGCGCCTCCTCCCTGTTCTTATCCGTGGCTGCGGCATCCGCCTGCTTGCCCTGTGGCAACTGCCCGAAGCAATGCGGCTTAACCTGCCGCGCCACCCATGCGGTTGCGCTCACCTGCCGGCTAATGACCTGCTGAACCAAGGGCGGAATCTGTTCGCCTGCAAGAATGCCGAGCAAACCCACCAGTGCGATAACCGGCGGTGCGGGCGAGCGGACATGCACAAGGGCGTAGACCACACCGACCAACAGGCCGGCGGCGAGCGAAAACAGATAAGGCTTCATGTCAGATCTCCCGCGGTCGAATCGAATAGCTCATCATCATGGCAAGCGCCGCATGCGACAGATCAACCGCCTTGAGCGTGGAACATGGTCTTGGCGTAGATCACGCCAAGACCATAGGCGCCACCGTATAACTTGGCGATACCCGTTGTGCTTTCGTAGGTCTCGGCGCGTGCCCAGTCGCGCTGCAACTCCAGCAGATATTGCAGTGAAGTCATTGGCCGCACGCCGGCCTGAACCATTCTGTCCATCGCGCGATTATGTGCCTCCGTGGAAACATCGCCACAAGCATCCGCTATGACATAGGTCTCATAGCCCTGCTCAATCGCAGACAAGGTAGGCCCGACGATGCAAACCGACGTCCACAAGCCCGCGAAAACCAAACGACCTTTGCCAATGGCATTCACCTGCTTGATGACCCCGGCGTCTTCCCAGGAATTCATCGACGTGCGGTCAATCAACTTCTGATCCGGGAATGGATCGGTGACTTCGGCAAACATGGGGCCGGAGAAGCTTTTCTCGGCGACCGTGGTGAGAACGGTCGGAACGTTGAAGCTTGCCGCAGCTCGCGCAACCAGGGCGGCGTTGTTGCGTAGCGTGATTGCGTCGATAGAATGCGTCGCAAAGGACATCTGTGACTGAAAGTCGATAAGGATCAATGCGTGATCCTTGGGCGTCAACAGTTGGGAACCGGGGGTGGCTTTTGCTGTGAGTGTCATGACAATCTCCATTCAAGCAGATGGTGACGGTGACCGACTGACGTTTCGATATCGGAAACAACTCAGCCGCGGATGAAAGCAAGTGCTCCTCTATCGGACTCGTTCTTCCCCATCCATTCTTCGAGGCCCGTTGCCTTGACCACGCGCGCCGCGAAAGCAGCGGTCCGCAAGGGTCGGCGGCGAGGCTGTTCTGGTTGTTGGCCAGCGGCGCACTGGTAGCGTTATCCGGCCAGACAACCCATTCGCGAACGTCAGACACAGGCGTGGGCAGCATCGAGGAAGCGGCCCACGGGTCTTGTCGCTTTGTCGCATGGCATGACCAAAAAACATGTGAAATCGACGTTTAAATCCACGATGCTGGCGCCGCAGAGAAACATCGGAAGCCACTTACCCTTTCAGAAAACTCTCACCCATATTCAAGCAACCGCGTCGGATTCACTC
>JBAPPP010000478.1:0-4365 GCA_049280175.1 Rhodanobacter sp. | reverse complement strand
GCTGTCGATGCACCGCGTCGCGATGAAGGTAGGCGGCGCGCGCGCCACGCCGCGTGGTGAAACCTTCAGCCAGCATGCGCACCACGGCATCGAAATCGGCGCGTGCGAGGTCGCGATACGGATGGGCGCGGCGCACCAGCGCGTACAGCGCGTCCTCGTTCCATTCCTGACAGGCGACCTCGGCGACGATTTGCTGCGCCAGCACGTCCAGTGGCTGCGGCGGCATGATCAGCGCATCCAGCTCGCCACGACGCACGCAGTCCAGCAGGGCAGTGCACTCGATCAGATCATCGCGGGTGGTTGGAAATAACCGTGCTTTCGGCGTGCCGTCGATGCTGTGGCCGGAGCGGCCGGCTCGTTGCAGAAACGCGGCGATCGAACGCGGCGAACCGAGCTGGCAGACCAGGTCGACCTCACCAATATCAATGCCAAGCTCCAGCGACGCGGTCGCCACCAGCACCGACAACTCGCCGCGCTTGAGCCGTTGCTCGGCATCCAGGCGCTGCTCCTTCGCCAGGCTGCCGTGATGCGCGGCCACCGTTTCCTTGCCGAGCCGCTCGGACAGATGGCGCGCCGCACGTTCGGCCATCCGCCGCGTGTTGACGAAGATCAGCGTGGTGCGATGTGTCTGTATCAGCGCCGCCAGCCGGTCATAGACCAGCTCCCAGCAATCGTTCGACATCACCGCTTCGAGCGGAACGGGCGGCACTTCAATCGCGAGATCGCGCGCGCGGGTATGGCCGACGTCGATGATGGTGCAGTCGTTGTTCAAGCCCCTCTCCCGTCGGGAGAGGGGCTGGGGTGAGGGTTCGGGCGAATCGGCGAGCACTAGGGTTCCCGAACCCTCATCCGCCCTTCGGGCACCTTCTCCCGAGGGGAGAAGGGCAGGCGGAGCACCCACCAGAAACCGCGCCACTTCCTCGATCGGCTTCTGCGTCGCCGACAAACCGATCCGCAGCAGGGGTCGCTGGCACAGCGACTCCAGCCGTTCCAGCGACAGCGCCAGATGCGAGCCGCGCTTGCTGCCCGCGATCGCGTGAATTTCATCGACGATCACCGAGCGTGTACCGGCCAGCATCGCGCGACCGGAGTCCGAACCGAGCAGTACGTACAGTGATTCCGGCGTGGTCACCAGGATGTGCGGTGGCTGCTTGCGCAGCAGCGTGCGCTCGGCTTGCGGTGTGTCGCCGGTGCGCACGGCGGTGCGAATCGCCACGTCAGGTAGCCCGAGTTTCTCGAGCTCGGCGCGAATGCCTTCCAGCGGCGCTTCCAGATTGATATGGATGTCGTTGGAAAGGGCCTTCAGCGGTGACACGTAAACCACCGTGGTGGCGTCGGCCAGCACGCCCCCATGCGCCACGCCTTCGCGCACCAGCGCGTCGATCGCTGCCAGGAACGCGGTCAAGGTCTTGCCCGAACCGGTAGGCGCGGCCACCAGCGTGTGGTTGCCTGCCCGGATCGACGGCCAAGCCGCCGCCTGCGCCGCGGTTGGCGCGGCGAACGCATGACGGAACCAGGCAGCGACGGCCGGGTGGAAATCGTCCAGGGGGCAGGGGTCCAGGCGCATCGGTAACTGCCTGTGCGGCGGCGAGCGGAGGGTCACGCCATCATATATGGGGCCGTCTTCAGCTCGGTCAATCCGTTGGCCGGGCTGGTGCTGAAAATGGCACTGCAAGCGTCACGCCGCCATGTCAATATTCAGCCGCGGCCGTCGCAACTCAGGACTCCCGACGGGGATTCCGGCGACGGCCTTCATGTGAAGGATGCCCATGCACGTACTGGAAGTGTTTTTGCGGAGGACCGGCACATCCATGCCGATGTGCCGCCGGCTGGCGTTGGTTCTGCTCATTGGTGTGTGTGGCACCAGCGCTGTTCGCGCCGCCAGCCTGGATCCGGAAGTATTGCCGAAGATCCAGGCGGCTACGTTCGAGGTGGTCGCCGCCAAACCGGTCAACGATCCGCTGACTTACGAAAAGCCGCTGCCGCTGGAACTGTTGCCGTACCAGGAACGCAGCGACAAGTACTTCTCGATCGGCACCGCTTTCGCGCTCGGCAACAATCGCTATGTCACGGCGGCCCATGTGCTGCAGATTGGCATCGGCAGCCTGTGGGGTGATCCCGCATTGCGCGACGCCAGTGGCCACGTATACGCGATCGACAAGATCGAGAAGTACTCCCTGCAGCAGGATTTCGTGGTTTTCTCGCTGGCCGGGCAGCCTGCGAGCGCGGCGGCGCTGGAGGTCAACTCCAAGCCGGCTCTGAATGAAGTGGTCTATGCCGTAGGCAATGCGCTCGGCACCGGCGTGGTGATCCGCGACGGCCTGTATACATCCGACACGCCAGAGGATCAGGACGGCCGCTGGAAATGGATGCGCTTTTCGGCCGCCGCGTCGCCGGGCAACAGCGGCGGTCCGCTGCTGGACAAGGATGGCAAGTTGATCGGCATCGTGCTGATGAAATCGGCCAACGAAAACCTCAATTACGCGCTGTCGATAGGCGACGTGCTGAAGGCGCCGGATCATCTCGCCGTCATGGACACGCGGATGCCCTACCAGCTCGACATTTTCGACTCGGTCCAGAACGGCACGTTCAAGCAGCAGTTCACGCTGCCGATGAGCTTCGCCGACTTCAGCGCCAATTTCCGCAAGCTGTTCGACGCCTATACGGACACGCAGCTCAAGACGCTACTGAGCAAGGAGCCTGAGCGACTCTTCCCGCACGGCGAAGGCTCCAGCCGTCTGCTGCACAGCGTGCCATGGCACAGCAGCTTTCCGGCGCTGATCACGCGCAGCAGCAATGGCGAATGGGGATTGTCGGCCAAACCGGGCCAGAAAATTTCGCTGTCCGCCAACGGGTATGTGGTTCCCGGCATCGTCGGGCACAACTTCATGTTTCATCTGCGCAAGCCGGATGACCTGCCAGCGAGCCAGCTCTATGGCAACCCGGCGGTGCTGATGCAGCAGCTGGCGAAGGTGGGTTTTCTGCAGCGCGATGTCGGCACCGAGCGGGTGAAGATCACCTCGTTGGGCCAGCCGACCAGCGACACGATCCACACCGATGCCTGGCAGCGGCGCTGGCAGGTTCGTGTCTGGCCGATGCCGTACATGAATGTGCGGGTGATCGCGTTCTCGCTGCCGGTGCCGGATGGCTATGTGACGATGCTGCGGTTTGCAACGCCCGGCCACGAATACGACAGCATGGCCGACCTGAATGCGATCACGGACTTCGTCAGCGTGGCTTACAACGGCACGCTGGCGCAGTGGAAGGACTACCTGAAAAACACCGCGCTGCTGCCGGCGGCGTTCAAGGACCTGAAGATCGATTTCGACTACGGTCATCGTTTTGGCTACAGCTCGAAGCGGTTGGCGTTCTCCTTCACGCCGGAGCTGCAGAAGATCGAGCAGAACAGCGAGCTGACGCTGGGATTCGGCTACTTCGACGACCATGGCAAGGTGGTGTGGGACGTGGGCAACGTGCGGGTGGCGGCCAATGCCACCGATCCGGACCGGATCAGCATCCTGCGGCATGTGGCACCTTCCGCTGATCTTGATGACGAGTACAAGAGCGAGTGGAACAAGCTCCTGCATCAGCTGCACCCGTACGATGGGGTCGCCCAGAGCGACAACGACGAGATGAGCATCTCGGCGGTTGTCGATGCGTCGGCGGGCGCAACGCCTGCGGTGCTCTACAGCGCGGTCTACGCCGTCGAGGGGACGCAGCCGCAGGCCGCGATGAAAGCCAAGCTCGACCTGTTCATGAAGAATCTGCACGTCAACGAGCACTGAGCCTGGTCGGTGCCGACGTCGCCCGTGCTGGCCACGGGGTGCGAGGCCAGCATCGAGTTGGCGAGCACCCTGTGCAGCACGGGTCGATCGCGTTACGGTATCCAACTTGTGCAGCAGGGAGGGAAGCAGGTGGAACAACGGGTACCAGCGGCGTCGCAGGACAGCGACGCGGACGGCAGGACAAGCTGGCTGACGATGGCCGATGGCCAGCAGCTGTTTCTGCGCGACTGGCCGCTATCGCAGGCCCGCGGCGCCGTGCTGATCGTGCACGGGCTGGGCGAACACAGCGGCCGCTATCAACGCCTGGCGCAATGGTTCAACCAGCGCGGTTACGCCGTGCGCAGCTACGACCAGCGCGGCCACGGACAGACACCTGGCCAGCGCGGTGCGATGCGGCATGCTGATGATCTGCTGGAGGACCTGGCCACCGTATATATCGACTACATGAACGGCTTGCCGTGCGCCCCGATGCTGCTCGGCCACAGCATGGGCGGCCTGGTGGCCGTGCGCACTGTGCAGGATGGCCGCATCACGCCACCGGCGTTGTTGCTGTCGTCGCCGGCGCTACGCACCTGGGAGC
>JBAPPP010000477.1:0-2013 GCA_049280175.1 Rhodanobacter sp. | reverse complement strand
CCGCAGGACACGCGCGCACGTGCGCTCGCTTTGCAAAATACCCGCACATCTGAAGCATCAGCTGTGCTTGCCTAGCGCTCGCGAGACATCAGCCCATGACTGCGCGAAAACTGTCCGCGCAAACGCGTGACGCCGATCGCGGCCAGCGGATAGTTCGCAAGGATCGCCATGATGTGGCGGAGGATGAATCCACCATGCGTTCCGCAAGGCCACTCATGACGTAGAGATCGCAGCACCGCACGAACCCATCAGCGGATCGCTTGCCGAGCTGTCGAATACGACCACCTTGCTTACCCGGCAGTCTCCATCACGGCGCGGCGCCAGCCTGAGCGTGCGAGCAGCGCCGACACCGCGCCGAACATCGCCGCGCCCACGCATACCATGTACAGCGCGGTGGACAGGCCACGACCACCTGCTCCCAGGCCATCACTTACCAGACCGGCAGCGAACGGCCCCAACCCCACGCCGAACACGGTAATAAAGATGAGAAACAGCCGCAGCCCGGCATCGCGCAGCGACGGCGGCAGCATCAACGGCAACCCGGCCAGCGCAGCTACGGCCGCAGTACCACCGACCAGAGATGTGAGCGCCAGCAAGCCACAAGCCGCCGTTGCCGACGTGCTCCGTGGCACAGCCCAAAGCAGGGGAATGGAAAGCAGCAACGCACATGCCACGATGGCCATCGGCGTCACTCTCTTCCGGCGCATATCGATCAACGTGCCGGCGAGCAGATGACCCAGTGGCGATGCGACCAGCAAGGCCACCCCAAAAACGAGTGCCGCGGTTGCAGGCAGCAAGCCCTCTTCCCGATGCAGAATCGACGGCGCCCAGGCGCCGATGGTCTGCACTACCAGCACGCTGGCCCCGCCGCCGCAAAAGTACGTGAGCATCAACCCGGGGCGCCGCCGGAACAAGGCCAGCATCTGCTTGAGAACCGCCACGGGAGGCGGCAACGCGTGCGGTTGCTCAGCGTGACGCAGCAGCAAGACGATAAGAACAAGGTTCGGTGCCGCCATCACCAGGAACAGCAAGCGCCAATGCGCGAGACCGGCGGCGGGCACCCACCGGGCAAGCAGGGCCAGCACCGCGCCGCCCATCAGAAGGGCCAGGCTTCGCCCAGCCACCGAGGCTGCAGTGAACACAGCCATTGAGCGGGCGCGCCACTGCGGCGGCGAGCGCTCAACGATCAAGCCCAGCGCGAGTGGCACGAAAGCCGCCTGCCCCAACCCAACCAACGCGCGAGCAAAAATCAGCACGCCAAATGATGTTGCCAAGGCGAAGGCCGTCATGCCGAGCGCCCATGTAGCCACGCATCCTGCCAACAGGCGCAAACGATGTCGCGAGCTCGCCAGCGGCCAGCTTGCAAGCATGCCGACCACATAGAGCACAGCAAACGCCGGCCCATCGAGCAGGCCCATCTGGGCGTCGGAAAGGCCAAGGCTGGCCTTCAGCAACGGAGCCGCTACGGCAGGCAGGTTGCGATCCGCGAATGCCGCGCAGTGACCGAGGGCAAGCAAGCTGACAAGCGAAACGGACATACATCCCGAGGTCGAATGGGAATCGGACACTGGCATTTCTTCTCGCTTCTAAAGTGAGTGCGCCGATCGGGCGTGACGATGACCCTTGCCTCAAGCGCATTCGCCTGGGCGGATGGGGCTGAGCAATGTTTGTGCCACGCAGGCGCTCAGACCCGATGGGTGTAACGCTTCGCTCGGCCAACGCGGATGACGGCAACCATCACCTTGCGCTAGCCACGCGCCGTCACCTTGTGACCCGAGTGACGCGATGCGTCGTGGTCTACGACCTGGGGCGCCGTGAGCGCTGCTTGACCATCACCGACTTGATGACGGTGGTGAGGACCGGAGCAGTGGCAAGTGCCGACTCATGGCGAGCAATCGCCTGCGCGATCAACGCATCGACTTCAGGTGTGTTGATGTCGGCCGGACGCTTGAGCCGGATGCTTCTGACCTGCTTGCCCTGACCTTCGAGGAGCCCGTGGGGGTCGTGCAGGTC
>JBAPPP010000476.1:0-4204 GCA_049280175.1 Rhodanobacter sp. | reverse complement strand
CGTCTCCGCGGGATGGTTGAGATACTTGTATGCAGGATGCTTGAGGTACTTGTTGGACATCGCTGCGCTCACCCCAACCTACGCGCCTTTCGATACGCGCGGCCAAGAGCATCGCGCACAGGGTGCGCTCCTACATCAAACGGAAAGACCCTGCCGTTTGCGTTCCATCCGGCGCAGAAATTCCTGCATGATGCGCAGGTAAAGCTCGTCGCCCAGATGCGCGTCTTCCACGCCGGCATCGATCGATGGGTTGTCGTTGACTTCGATCACCACCGGTTTGTCGCCGACCTGCTTCAGATCGACGCCGTACAGGCCATCGCCGATCAGCTGGGTGGCCTTCAGTGCGAGCTTGACCACCTCGGCCGGCGCATCGCGCACGGCGATCGTCTCAAACCCACCAGTTTTCGCGGTGCCCTTGGCGCCATGGTTGTAGATCTGCCAGTGGCCGCGCGACATGTAGTACTTGCACGCATAGAGTGGCTCGCGATTGAGCACGCCGATGCGCCAGTCGAACTCGGTGTAGACGTATTCCTGCGCCAGCAGCAGCGCGCTGTGCTGGAACAGGCTACTGGCCGCCTGCTCGAGCGCCTGTTCGCTCTCCACCTTGACCACGCCGCGCGAGAACGAGCCGTCGGGGATCTTCAACACCAGCGGAAAGCCGAGCTTGGCGACGACTTCTTTCATCCCTTTGCCGTCGTCGCGATACAGAATCTCGGTACGCGGCACCGCCAGCTTGCGCGACACCATCAGATCGTTGAGGAAGATCTTGTTGGTGCAACGGAGAATCGAGCTGGGGTCATCCATCACCACCATGCCTTCCTTCTCTGCACGATGGGAGAAGCGGTAGGTGTGGTTGTCGCTGGCGGTGGTCTCGCGGATAAACAGACCGTCGTATTCCGCCAGTCGCTGAAAATCATTTTTGCCGATCGGATCGACTTCGATGCCAAGCTGCTTGCCGGCGGCGATGAAGGACTTCAGCGCCTTCCGGTTCGACGGCGGCATCGCTTCTTTCGGGTCGACCAGCATCGCGATGTCGTAGCGATACAACTTGCGTGCACGCGGCTTGCGCCACAACTTCTTCGAGAAACGGTCGAGCTCCTCGGCGAACGCGTCTTCCTGCGCATCGTCCAGCGTGTGCAGGCCGACCGGTTTGATCGAGCTCACCTGCCACACGCGGTCACGCTCGAACTCGATCCGCAGCAGCGGGCAGGGAAACGACTCGAACACCTGCCGCGCCAGATCCTGCAACGCCGGGTAGGCGGTCTCGCCGAAGTACACGAGGATGCCGAAGTCGGTGGTATCGCGGCCGCCGGCCGGCAGGAAGTGGGTCAGCTTCTGGTTGAGATCCTCGATGTCCACGCCGTACAGCGAGCGCCGGCGCAGGTCGTTCACCGTGCGCACCGACGGCATCACCCGATGCCCGCGCGCCTCGGCCAGCAGCGATACGTAATAGCCGGTGCCCAGGTATTTGTAGCTGCGGCAGAGATTCAGCACGTGGGTGCGTTCGTCGTCGCCGCCGACGGGCTCACGCAGGTAGTCCATCGCGCTCATGACGTCGACGGACGGGTAGTAGGAACCCCAGTCGGAGGATTTTTCGACAACGATGACCAGACGGGTCATGGCACCACTCAGGCAATGCGGTACGGCGGGATGCCCTGCCGATGGCGGGGCGGAATACGCAAGGCGCGCAGTTTGGCACAGGGCCGGCGTCGCACAAGCGAAAGCGCTGAAGCTCGAATAAACGCGATTCGGGTAGACACGATCTAAACCCGATCGAAAACACGGGCTCTTGATGGCAGCGGCTGCTAGAGTCCGCGCGTGCCAATGATCCCACCCCTCGAGGACACCACGCTGCCTATCGCGCTACGCCGGATTCCCAATGCAAGCATGCATCCCGCGACTGCTCCCGCCAGCGTGCGCGTGCGGCGCGCCGAAATGTCGGATCTCGATGATCTGGTGATGCTGGAAGACCAGAGCTTCGACAGCGACCGCCTGAGCCGCGCGCAATACCGCCGGCATCTCGACAGCGACTCTGCGCTGGTGCTGGTGGCCAGCGCCAACCATCGCAACTTCCTCGGCACCGCGGTGGTGTTCTTCCGCAAGGGTAGTCATGTGGCGCGGCTATACTCGATCGCCGTCAAACCGGAAGCCCGGGGCAAGGGCGTCGGCGCCGTGTTGCTGGACGCGGTTGAAGCAGCCGCACGGCAGCGTCGCTGCCAATCGGTGCGACTGGAGGTGCGCGAAGACAACGCCGACGCGGTCCGTCTGTACGAACGGCTCGCTTACCGGCATATCGGCCACTATCCGCACTACTACCAGGATGGCACCCACGCCTGGCGCTACGAAAAATTGCTCGACTGAATCAGTCCGCCGCCTTTCACCGTTTCACCGTTTACCGTTCGCCCTGAGCGTAGCCGCGCAGCGGCGAAGTCGAAGGGCATAGTTCGAAGATCCGGCGACACCTAGGCCGCCGCACCCAGCCCAGACAGCGTCAGACCACCGCGCGTAGATCCCTAGCCACCCAGCGGCGCCCCGATCTTTTGCTGGGTGGCGTCATCCGGCCGCGCCACCAACGCACCGGTGCGCATCAGGCTGATGCTGTAATGGCCCTGGTCGACCAGCGGCAGAAAGGCACCGCTGCCGTAGACCGTATCGACCTCGGGCAGCCATTGCGGATATTGCTTGCTGAGGTCGAGCAAGTCGAAGCCGTCGGCTTGTCTGAAGCTGATCACGGTGCGTGGCCCGCTAACTTCCTGCGCCGGATCGTCATAACGACCCGATAGCCGATCGAGCCGGTACAGCGGCGGCACACCGGCCAGCAGCGCGGGCAGTTTCCATTTCAGGACGACCGCCTCGACCCGCCAGTCATCGCCGGACAGTTGAACCTGCCGCGTGCTGCCGTCGGGCCAGCTCAAGGTGAGCGCCCAGCGCTGCGGCGACAGGATATGCGCGTCGATGTCGACCACCGGCGTTTCTTCGCTGAGCAGCCGGTAGCCGCGCAGCGCGTAGCCGGTGCCCGCCAGCAACAGGGTCAGCGCGAAGCAGACCAGGCACAGCAGCGCACGCCAGCACGCAGCCAGCGGACGGCCGCCATGCAGGCGCTGGCGCAGGATGACCAGCTGCACCAGCGTCAGCAGCAGGAACACCACCGCCAGCACCAGCAGCACGGTCATCGGCATACGCAACAGCGTGGCCCAGTCCATCGTCAGTTTCCTCGTCGCACAAATACGCAATCCATGGTCGCATCATAACGGGGCGGTGGCGCCGCGCCGCGGCTGATTTGCCGCGCATCGCTATACTGCGTCCATCGTCTCCGTTGTCGTCGTGTCCGCTGTCACTGGTTTTCAGGGAACTTCACCATGCGCCGCTTGATTCTGCTGCCGCTCTTTCTTGTACTCGCCACGCTTGCCGGCTGCGGCAACAAGGGTCCGTTGGTGCCGGCGCCGCCCAAGCCTCAACCAGCGAAGGCCTCCACCACCGTAAACCCTCCCGTCGTAAAACCCGCGGCCGTAAAACCCGCGGAGCCCGCGTATGGCAGCAGTAGCGCCATTCCGGCCAGCGCGCAGTCCTGACTTCGCCGTCTGACGACAGTAGAAACATGCAACTGCACTTTTCGAAAATGCACGGCATCGGCAATGACTTTGTCGTGCTGGACTGCCGGCACAGCGCGTTTCCGTTGAACGTTGCGCAGATCCGCGCGCTGGGCGACCGGCATACCGGCGTGGGTTTCGACCAGTTGCTGAGCATCGAGCCGGCACGCGACCGTTCCTGTGCGTTCTACTACGGCATCTGGAATACCGACGGCTCGCCGTCGGGCCAATGCGGCAATGGCGTGCGCTGCGTGGCCGCGTGGCTGCACCGCGCGGGCGCACTGGCGCTGGGCGACACCGTGCGGCTGGAAAGCCCGTCCGGTCCGGTGTCGGTACGCCTGCTCAATGCAAACGAAGTTGCGGTGGACATGGGCGAGCCGATCTTCGAACCGGCCCGCATCCCGTTTGCGGCGGAGCACGCCGCGGATCGTTACCGCATCGAGCTGGACACTGCCGTGCTGGAGATCGGCGCGGTATCGATGGGCAATCCGCATGCGGTGATATCGGTGGACGATCTGACTGACCCCGCGCTGCAGCGGCTCGGCCCTGGGTTGTCCGTCCACGAACGTTTTGCGCAGGGCAGCAACGCCGGCTTCGTGCGCCAGCTCGATCGC
>JBAPPP010000475.1:0-2650 GCA_049280175.1 Rhodanobacter sp. | reverse complement strand
TGAACAACACCATTACCCGTAGCATGGAGGCGGAAGCCGATGCGTTTGGCCTCAATGCCGCCCGCCAACCAGACGGCTTTGCGCGGGCGGCCGTGCAGCTGTCCGAGTATCGCAAGATGCATCCGGGTACGGTGGAGGAGTTCGTGTTCTTCGATCATCCGAGCGGCTGGAATCGCATCCACCGCGCCATGATCTGGAAAGCCGAGCACCTTGACGATGCGGATATCCGGGCCACGGATGCCGTCGTGCCTGCAGGCGCGCGTTGAGTTGCGGGCATCGGAGCGGAGCGAGCTGACCGCCCCCTAGCGCACCGACGGGCGCGCACAACGGATCGGAAAACCGGGGCACAGAATCGATCAATAATTCTGTGCCCTTTGTTTTTTGCGACGGAACCGGATCCGCTAGCAAAAGCCGATCAGACGATCGAGCGAAGCAGGCCGCCCTCGACACGCAGGGCGGCGCCATTGGTCGCCGCCGACAAGGGGCTGGCGAGGTAGGCGACCATGCTGGCGACTTCATGGTCCTCGATCAGGCGCTGCAGCAGCGAGCTGGTGCGATGTTTTTCGAAGAACTCGTGTTCCGCCTCGGCTGCGCTGACGCCGGGGCTGGCGACTTTCTGCAGGAATTCGACGATGCCTTCCGAACGCGTCGGCCCGGGCATCACGGCATTGACGGTGACGCCGGTGCCCTTGGTCAATTCGGCCATGCCGCGCGACACCGCCAGCTGCGAGGACTTGGTCACGCCGTAATGCACCATCTCTGGCGGCGTCATCACGCCGGATTCGCTGGAGATGAAAATGACCCGGCCCCAGTTTTTCGCCAGCATGCGCGGAAAATAATATCGCGACAGTCGCACGCCGCTGAGCACGTTCACCTCGAATATCTTCAGCCAGTCGTCGTCGCTGATCTCGGCGAACGCCTTCGGCTCGTAGATGCCCAGATTGTTGATCAGGATGTCGGCATCGGGCGCGGCCTGGATCAGCGCCGCGGCACCCTCCGCGGTTGCCAGGTCCGCCACTACTTTTTGCACGGCGGCATCGTTGCCGGGCAGCGCCTGATCGAGCTTCGCCTGGCTGCGTCCAGGGACCACCACGGATGCGCCTTCGGCCAGCAGCACCTTGACGATGGCCAGACCGATGCCGGCGCTACCGCCGGTAACGATCGCCTTGCGGTTCTTCAATTGCAGATCCATGGGGATGTCCTTTGGTGAAATCTGGAGGCGGTGATGACAGTCGGGGTACGCGCTGCACCGAGGGCGGGTCGCCGTGACGTGTCGAACGTGGCTGAACTTGCAGATCCGATGTGCGTACGAACCGCGCACCAATCAAGTGCCAATGAACACGGACGTACACGGGGGTCAGGTGCTACCCGGGGCTGGTTAGTTTCCGCCTGAGTTGCGACGCGACGCCGCTTCACGCCAGCCGTCACCGTTCGCCCTGAGCGTAGCGCAGCGAAGTCGAAGGCCCCTTCGACTTCGGCCCTATGGGCCTGCGCTCAGGGCGAACGGATGTGGCCGGCCGATCGACTGCGTGCTGCGAGCGAAAAAAAAGCCGCGCCGGGCATTGACCGGGCGCGGCAAAAGTTTGAACCGACCACTGCCAGTGAATCGGGAGCCATCGTCGGAGGGGGTCCGAGCTGGCCCGAGCCAAGGTAGTGCGCCGCTGTCTCAGGGATTGGGACAGCGCGTCATTGCGCTCACGACGCGCCCGTCACACCGCCTAGACGCGTACGACAGGCACGATGCATCACACGCTTGGACTTGCATCACAACATCACAAGGAAATCGTACTCATGCTGATCACCATCCTGATTGTCATCCTGGTCCTGGCGCTCGTCGGCGGCCTGCCGACATGGCCGCATTCCCGCTCGTGGGGCTACGGGCCCAGCGGTGGTATTGGCCTGATCCTGGTGATCCTGCTGGTGCTGTTGCTGCTTGGCAGGTTGTAATGCGAAAACCCGCACGCTGTTCGGGATCCACGCCAGCAATCATTGTTTCGGCGTGGATCGCGGGCGGCGCGGGCCGGGTGCGGAATGTCGCCCCTGTGCCGCGTCGATCTCATCGATCCAGCCAGCGCGTGATTCCGGAAACGCATCCGCGTAAGGCACATACGGCTTGATATCGAGAATGGGCGTGCCGTCGAGCAGATCCATGCCGCGCACGCGCAGCAAGCGCTCCTCGACGGCGACCAGCTCGACCGCGGATAGTCCGATGGCGTTGGGCCGGTGCGGCGAACGCGTTGCCAGCACGCTGCGTTTGCCACCACCGCGCGGCGGCTTTACCTCCGCCTTCCAGCCTTCGCTGCGGTGGAACAGGAAGATCACCCAGATGCGTTCGAAGCCCGCCAGATCGCGAAATGCGGCCGCGGGGAAATCCGCCACGAACTCGATGGTCGCCTCTGACAGCGCGCCCGTTTCGGTGCCCTCGACTACCGTGGGCTGATGCGGCGCGTCGATGCGTCGTGCATAGGGCGAACGCGCAAACGCGATCGGATGGCTGGTGCAGGAGTTGGATGTGTCGTGCATGACGGTCATCGGTACGAAGGCACGACAAGTATCCCATTGCCGCTCGCTGCTCGGAGTCGCGAAAAGCCGGCTTTTCGTCCGTCATTCCTGCGAATCGTCCGTCATCCCTGCGAAGGCAGGGATCCAG
>JBAPPP010000474.1:0-8401 GCA_049280175.1 Rhodanobacter sp. | reverse complement strand
GTGCTGCTCGCGGCGCGCAGCCGTGTCGTCGGCAGCGATCGCTCGGTGCTGTACGGGCGCCGCACGACGGCGTTGACCTGGGCGCTGGAAAAATCCGCGTGGTCGCTCGCGCGCATCAGCCGGTTTTGGGATCCGCAGTATTACCGCACCTACAGCGAGCGCAGCGGTCAGCCACACGGCTATATGTCGGTCCAGCAGGAAGTGACACGGGCATTGGCGCGGCCAGCGGATTTCCTGGATGTTCCCGCCGATGTCGCCCACGCCCAGCGCAAGCGCAGCGGGCTGGCCCGCGACCGGATCGGCGACGACACGCCGGCGTTCGTAGTGCAGGACGGCAACTTCGTGTCGGCCCGCTGGCCGGGCGACGTGCATACCTTTGCCAGCACGTTTTCGCGGTTGCTCGATTCAGGCCTTTAGCAGCACTACCACGGCACCGGTTCCACCCATAGCCGGCCGCGCCGAAGCAAACGCAATTACGTCATCACGTCGGCGCAGCAGGCGATCGGTGAGACCTTTCAGGACGGGCCCCGCAGCACGCGAGCGCAACCCCTTGCCATGCACGATGCGCACGCAGCGCCGCCCATGATGTTTCGCCTCGGCCAGAAAAGCGACGATGCTGGCTTGCGCGGCGGCAGCGTTCATTTGGTGCAGGTCCAGATCATCCTGCACACTGAATTGGCCGCGCTTGAGCTGGCGTAGCAGCTTGGGCGAATAGCCGTCACGCAGGTAACTCAGTTCCTCGCCGACCTCGAGCAAGGCCGGATCGAATGCCATATCGAGCAACTCACCGGGCACCGCCGCCTCGTCGGCTTCGAGCATGTGCGGATGTGGCGCGGGCCTGGCAGGAGCGGGCGGCGCGGGCACCGGGTCGAGCTGGCGAACGTCGCCGATCGCCTCGCGAAACAGGCGACTGTCATCATCGTCGATCGGAATGGGGACACGCCGCTTCATGCCGCCATGCTAACCAAAGCGCGCCTTGGGTAGCGAATTGCGAAATCGCTCCCTATCCGTGTGAAACCGTCGGTACGCTCCGGTAGACTTCAGGAATTGGAACGCGCTATCTGGAGTCATGGGCATTGGGGCCTTGGACAGGCGCGTCCGCAGTCGGTTTTCGATGGAGCATCATGCGAGTTCTGGTAAGTAACGACGATGGCGTGGACGCACCGGGTATCCGCGTGCTCGCCGACCGCCTCGGCGCGGTAGGTCAGGTGACGGTGGTGGCGCCTGATCGCGATCGTTCCGGCGCCAGCAACTCGCTCACCCTCGATGCACCGTTGCGGGTGTTGCCGATGGGCAACGGTTATTACCGTGTGGCCGGCACGCCAACCGATTGCGTGCACTTGGCATTGGCCGGGTTGCTGGATGAGGAACCGGACATCGTGGTGTCCGGCATCAACAATTCGGCGAATCTCGGCGATGACGTGATTTATTCGGGGACGGTGTCGGCGGCCATGGAAGGGCGCTTCCTTGGGTTGCCGGCAATCGCGGTGTCGCTGGTGACGCAGGATCACAAAGGCGTGCATTACGACTCGGCTGCCCAGGCGGTATTGCTGTTGATGCAGCGCCTGCTGGTCGATCCGCTGCCGGCCGACACCATTCTCAATGTCAACGTGCCGGACCGGCCGTGGGCGGACATCAAGGGTTTCGAAGTGACCCGGCTGGGTCGTCGCCATCGTTCCGCGCCGTGCATTGCGCAGACCGATCCGCGTGGCCGCCCGATCTGGTGGATTGGCCCGGCAGGTGAGGTGGACGACGCCGGCCCCGGCACCGATTTCGATGCCGTGCAGCGTGGGTTTGTCTCGGTGACGCCGATTCACGTCGACTTGACCCGATTCCAGGCGCTCGAGAAAGTCAGCAGCTGGATGCAGGCGCTGAGCGACGACATGGCTACTGGCCGTAACATCAGCGATGAGGCGGCCTGAACCATGAACGTTTATCCATTGCCGGCCGCGGACCTCAAAGGTGAGGGGATGACTTCCCAACGCGCACGAGATCGTCTCGTGGCCAGTTTGAAAGAAGGCGGCATCCGCGATCCCCGCGTGATCGAGGTGATCCGCAACGTGCCGCGCCATCACTTCATCGACCAGGCGCTGCATTCACGCGCCTACGAAAATACCGCGCTGCCGATTGGCCACGGCCAGACTATTTCGCAGCCATGGGTGGTGGCGCGCATGACCGAGGCACTGATCGAGTTCGGCATGCCGCAGAAGGTGTTGGAGATCGGTACGGGTTCGGGTTACCAGGCGGCAGTGCTGGCTGCGCTGGTACCGCAGGTGTTCACGGTGGAGCGAATCGAGGAATTGCTGCGCCAGGCACGCCGTCGCTTTCGTCAGCTCGGCCTGACCAACCTGCGTTCGCGCCACGACGACGGCAAGCTTGGCTGGCCGGACGAAGCACCGTTCGATGGCATCATCCTCACGGCCGCAGGCGACACGATTCCGACCCGGATTCTCGATCAATTGAGCCCGACCGGCGTGCTGGTGGCACCGGTGGGTTCACCCAGCCAGCAGATGCTGATACGCATGCGTGGCGACGGGCAGGGCGATTTCATCCAGGAGGAACTCGGAGCGGTCAGTTTCGTGCCGCTGCTTGGTGGAATCGGCTGATGCGTTTGTTCGGGAACCTTTACGCGCGTGCACTGATCTGGGCGCGCGAGCCAAGTGCGCTGTACTACTTGTCGGGGCTCAGTTTTGTCGAGGCCTTCATCTTTCCGGTGCCACCGGAGGTGATGCTGGCGCCGATGATGCTCGGCAAGCGGCACAAGGCATTTCGCTACGCCAATTTCAGCCTGCTGTTTTCGCTGCTCGGCGCGCTGGTCGGTTATGCGCTGGGTCACTGGGCGTTCCAGGCATTGCGACCGCTGCTCGGTTCGCTGCACCTGCTGGCGCCAATCGAGCTCGGCGTGACGAGCCTGCGCACGCAGATGGCCGAACATCGCTGGGGCATGTTCGGCGTGTTGATCCTCGCCGCGCTGCAGCCCGTGGTGCCGATGAAGTTCGTCACCTGGGCCTGCGGCATCATCGGCGTGCCGGTGTTGCCGTTTCTGGCCTGCATAGCGCTCGGCCGCGGCAAGCGCGTCTGGCTGCTGGCGTTGTTGATTCGTTTGTTTGGCGAGCGTGCCGAGCGGGTGTTGCACAAATATATCGAGTGGATTGGTTGGGCCGTGCTGGTAGTGCTCGGCCTGCTGCTGATCTGGTGGCTCTGGCCGCGTTGAGCGTGAGTCACCTTGTGGAGCGTCTTGCATGAAAAAGCTGTTCCGCCTCGGTATGCTGACAAGCATGGATCGATACCTTCCACTGCTGACCGCAATGGCCGCATCTACGCTGCTCGCCGCGTGCAGCACCATGCGCAGCTCGGTCGTGGTCGAGCCGGCCAGCGGCGGTTACAGCCAGCCCGTCGCACACGCCCGCACACCGATTCCAGGCGGCAGCTATCAGGTGGTGAAGGGCGACACGCTGTATTCGATCGCCTTCCGCAATGGCGTGGATTTTCGCGACCTGGCGCAGTGGAACGGAATCTCCGCGCCTTACACGATCTGGCCCGGGCAATGGCTGAAATTGCAGGTGTCGGGCACCGTGGTTTCTGCGCCGTCTGCTCCGCCGCCGGTTGTTCCAGTGCACGTGGCGGGTACGGCTTCGTCGATGCCAGCGCCGATTCCTGTTGCGCATCCCCATGAGACGCCGCCTCCGCCATCGACGGTCGCCGCGGCACCTGCGTTCGAGCCTGTAGCGGTGCCTGCAACGGCCTCCACCACGGCGAAGGTGACGAATACAACAGCTCCTGCACCAACCGCCTCCGTGGTGCCTGCCGCAGCTGCCACCGCAGCAACCGTCGTACCGGTAGCAGGCGTTCCCGCACCATCACCAACAACGGTGCCACCGCCGGCGAAGATTCCAGTGGCTGCCGCGGGGCCTTCGCGCACAGCCAGTGGAGTGACCTGGCGCTGGCCGGCCCAGGGCAGCCTGATCAAACGTTTTCAGAGCGGTGACTCCATTCCCGGCGTCGAGATCGCAGGCAATACCGGTGACTCGGTGCGCGCTGCCGCCGATGGCGTGGTGGTCTACAGCGGCAACGGGCTGGTCGGCTACGGCGAACTGGTGATCATCAAGCACAACGATAGCTTCCTGTCCGCGTATGGCCACAACAGCAAACGCATGGTCAAGGAAGGTCAGCGGGTCAGCGCTGGCCAGCAAATTGCCGAAATGGGCTCCACGGGCGCGACGCGCAGCGAACTGGAGTTCCAGATACGCAAGGACGGCAACCCGGTCGACCCGCTGGGCTATCTGCCACCACGCTGAAATCGCGCGGGCCTGCGCCAGTTGCGCTCGAAAATCAAAAAACGATCAGCTGGACGCCAGGATGAATCCCGCGATCACTCGCCGCCCTTCGCCAGCCAGCAGGTTGTAAGTGCGCGCCGCAGCGGCGTTATCCATCACTTCGATGCCCACGCCCTTGCGCAGAAAGCCGGCCATGAAGGCCGCAGCCGGGAAGATCTGCCGCTCACCAGTACCCAGGATCACCAGCTCCGGCTGCAACGCCAGCAAGGTCTCGACATGACTGGCATCCAGCGCACTGGCGGCGTCGACGGGCCAATTCTCGATTGCCCGGTCGGGCGCCAGCAGGAAGCTCTTGTCGAGCTCCCGATCGATCAGGGTGATGCTGCGAGCGCCGACCCGGCGCACGAACAAATATCCCTCAGGACGGTCGAGCGACAGATCCATCAGCGTGGCAGGGCGATTTTCGGTTCTTCGACGTTGCGGCGGAAAAGCACGACTACATGGCCGATCTGGTGGATTTTTTCCGCCTGGGTGCCGGCGATCAGCACATCGATCTGCGCTTGGCGTTCATCTTTGTCCCCGCCGGAAAGCTTCACCTTGACCAGCTCATGAATGTCGAGCGTCAGGCCCAGCTCCTTGACCACGGCCTCGGTGGCGCCCTTGGCGCCGAGCAAGATAAGTGGGCTCAGATCATGAGCGAGGCTGCGCAGGTAACGAATCTGCGAGGAGGAAAGGGCCATGCGCTGGTGCTCGATTCGCGGTAAATGAACGGCAAAGGGTATCATGCGCCATCCCGTTCCCCAATCTGTGACCCCAAACGACATGGCCCGCAGCAAAAGCAGTGCAGTCTGGCTGCGCGAACATTTCAACGACGAATACGTAAAGAAAGCCCAGGCCGAGGGCTTGCGTTCGCGTGCGGTATATAAGCTGGAGGAGCTGATCGAGCGCGACCGCCTGCTCAAACCGGGGATCAATGTCGTAGATCTCGGGGCGGCCCCGGGCAGCTGGTCGCAGCTGGTGCGCAATCGCCTGGGCGATACCGGCAAAGTATTTGCGCTGGATATCCTGCCGATGCAGAGTATTGCCGGGGTGGACTTCCTGCAGGGCGATTTTCGCGAGGAGTCGGTATTGCGCGAGCTGGAGAGCCGGCTGGAAGGGCACAGGCTGGATCTTGTACTGTGCGATCTGGCCCCCAATATGAGTGGTGTGGCGCTGGCCGATCAGATCCGGGCAATGGCTCTGGCTGACTTGGCGCTGGATTTCAGTCGGCAGTGGCTCAAGCCGGGTGGCTCATTCCTGATCAAATTGTTCCAGGGAGTGGGTTTTGACGAATATTTACGCAGCTTGCGTGCGGACTTCACCCGCGTAACGATGCGTAAACCCAAAGCCTCGCGCGCACGTTCGCGCGAGGTATACGCGCTGGCGGTGAATCTAAAAGCTTCCGTGGCGCAACAGGCGAGAACCGTGCATGAATGAGACAGCGAAAAATGTGTTGCTCTGGGTGATCATCGCGGTGGTCCTGTTCACCGTATTCCAGAGCTTCAATCCGCGCGGCACGTCCTCTTCGGACCTGGCTTACAGCGCCTTTGTGCAAAGTGTGGACAACGGCAACGTGGCCACCGCCACGATCAGTGCCGATCAACCGGCCACCATCAGCGGCAAGCTGAAGGATGGCAGCGTGTTCCATACCGTGGCACCGATGCTCGGCTTCTCCACCAACGCGGTGGTCAAGCAGATGCAGGACAAGGGCGTCGAAGTCCGCCAGGATCCATCCGAGGGCTTCTCGCTGATCGGTCTGCTGATCAGCTGGCTGCCGGTACTGCTGATCGTCGGCGTGTTCATCTGGTTCATGCGCCAGATGCAGTCCGGTGGCGGTAGCCGCGGGGCAATGAGCTTCGGTCGTTCGCGCGCCAAGCTGCAGGGCGAGGATCAGGTCAAGGTTAATTTCAGCGACGTCGCTGGTTGCGATGAAGCAAAGGAGGAAGTCGGCGAGCTGGTCGAGTTTCTGCGCGATCCGGGCCGGTTCCAGAAGCTCGGCGGCAAGATCCCTCGCGGCGTGCTGATGGTCGGCCCGCCAGGCACCGGCAAGACCCTGCTGGCGAAAGCGATCGCCGGCGAGGCCAAGGTGCCGTTCTTCGCGATCTCCGGTTCCGACTTCGTCGAAATGTTCGTCGGCGTGGGCGCCAGCCGCGTGCGCGATATGTTCGAGCAGGCCAAGAAGCACGCGCCGTGCATCATCTTCATCGACGAAATCGACGCCGTCGGCCGCCATCGCGGTGCCGGTCTCGGCGGCGGTCACGACGAGCGCGAGCAGACGCTGAACCAGCTGCTGGTCGAAATGGACGGCTTCGAAGGTACCGAAGGCATCATCGTGATCGCCGCGACCAATCGTCCCGACGTGCTGGATCCGGCATTGCTGCGTCCGGGCCGCTTCGACCGTCAGGTCGTGGTGGGCTTGCCCGACGTACGTGGTCGCGAGCAGATCCTCAAGGTGCATATGCGCAAGGTGCCGACCGCCAGCGACGTCAACGCCATGACGATCGCGCGCGGCACCCCGGGTTTCTCTGGTGCTGATCTGGCGAACCTGGTCAATGAGGCGGCGCTGTTTGCCGCGCGTGAGAACGCCCGCGAAGTTCGCATGGTTCATCTGGACAAGGCGCGCGACAAGATCCTGATGGGTACCGAACGCCGCTCGATGGCGATGAGCGAAGACGAGAAGAAACTCACCGCCTATCACGAAGCTGGCCACGCCATCGTCGGCCGCCTGGTGCCCGAGCATGACCCGGTCTACAAGGTGACGATCATTCCGCGTGGGCGTGCGCTGGGCGTCACCATGTATCTGCCGGAAGGCGACAAGTACAGCATCAATCGGGTGGCGATCCAGTCACAGCTGTGCTCGCTGTACGGTGGGCGCGTCGCCGAGGAGTTGATCTTCGGCGCCGACAAAGTCACTACCGGTGCCTCCAACGACATCGAGCGGGCCACCAAGATGGCGCGCAACATGGCGACCAAGTGGGGGCTGTCCGACGAGCTTGGTCCGATCACCTACGGTGAAGATGAGGACGAAGTGTTCCTCGGTCGCTCGGTGACCCAGCACAAGAGCATCTCCAACGAGACCGCCAGCAAGATCGACGAAGTGGTGCGCGGCATCCTTGATCGCGCCTACGCGCGCAGCAAGGAGCTGCTGACCGCGAATCTCGAGAAGCTGCATACGATGGCTGAGCTCTTGCTGCAGTACGAGACCATCGACGCGCACCAGATCGACGACATCATGGCCGGACGCGAGCCCGGTCCACCGGCTGACTGGACGAAAAATGCATCGACCAGCACGCCGCCGCCACCACCGCCGCCGAAGGGTGATGCAGGTTCAGCGGTGGGCAAGGTGGGTGACCCGGCGACGCAGAATCGCTCCGGCTTGGAAAGCTGAGCAGCGGTTTGGACGGCTAAAGCCAGTGGCAGTGCCTGGAACTCAGGGCGCTGCCAATGGCTATCGGCGCCCCATGTCTCGCGATCTTTTTCGCCGCGTCACGATCCGCCGGTGTAACCGGCAAAGTCATATATCGGGCCATATTCGCGTGGCCAGACAACACGCGATGAAATCTTTTTGACGAAAAGTGTTGACGCACGAGGGCGGAGTCTGAATAATTCCGCTTCTCGCTTCACCGCCTTGATGCCCCAACGTCCAGGCAGCGAAGTGAAACACTTTAGTGCGCCCGTAGCTCAGTTGGATAGAGTACCTGGCTACGAACTAGGTGGTCGGGAGTTCGAATCTCTCCGGGCGCACCATTTTATTTGCGAGGCGGGGTGCTTGCACCCCGTTTTGTTTTCACGGAGTAGGGCGTTTCCTCTTCCATGAAAACAGTGTTCCAGGATTCACGGTGTGCTTCGATACGGATTGACTGAGCGAGGCGTCACCCGTAACATTTGAAGGCTTCGATGACTTGAAGTGTTTCGATGATTCGTTGCGGGGTATAGCTCAGTCTGGTAGAGCGTTGCGTTTGGGACGCAAAAGTCGGGGGTTCGAATCCCTCTGCCCCGACCACCCTCGGCCAGCAACATGTTCTACTGGCAGTGCCTGCGCCTGTAGCTCAACCGGATAGAGCATCGGCCTTCTAAGCCGACGG
>JBAPPP010000473.1:0-2678 GCA_049280175.1 Rhodanobacter sp. | reverse complement strand
GGCGCCGACCCGGCGCGATTGCAGGATGAAATCGGTGACGTATTGTTCGTGGTGGTGAATCTGGCGCGTCACGCTGGCGTCGATTTCTCTCGCGCGCTGCGCCACGCCAATGCCAAATTCGAACGGCGTTTTCGACAGATGGAACAGCTGGCGACCACCGAAGGTGGAAAATTCGGCGAACGTACGCTGGCCGAACAGGAACAACTATGGCTGCGCGCCAAGGCGCTTGAAGCCAAGTCATGAGTCCGGCGACTGGCGTTTAGCTTGGCGTAGCTTTCCCTTGGCTTAGCGGCTTTGCAACCCTTTGCGCGTCAGCCGCATCCTAGGCAGGACGACCATCCAAGGAGTTCACCATGCGCCGCCTTTTCACCGCAGCTCTGTTGCTTGCCCCGCTTGCCGCGTTCGCCGCCCCGTGTAAATTCGAGGCACCGCGCAATCTCCAGCTCGATCTGGCCGGCGTCAGAGCGGTGCAGATCGAACTGCACAGTCAGAACCTGCATCTGACGGGCAGTGAGAGTGCCAAGGGACTGACCCTCAACGGCCGTGCCTGCGCTTCAGACAGCAAAACTCTGGACCATCTGACGGTCACCCAGCGGCGCGACGGTGATCAACTGCTGATCGATATAGGCGGTGAAAATCACTTCACGTTCAACCTGTTCGGCGGCTCCTATGCCTACCTCGATGTCACCGCACAACTGCCCACCAGCATCCCGGTCACGTTGAGCATCGGTTCCGGCGATGCCGAGGTCAGTGGGCTGCAGCAGCTGCAAAGCAACGTCGGCTCGGGTGATCTGCACGTCAAGCAGGTGTCCGGCAAGTTCAGCGCCAGCGTGGGCTCGGGCGACATCGATGCGACTGACATCGGTAGCTTGAAGCTGGGGTCCGTCGGCTCCGGCGACTTCAAGGCCACCGGCATCAAGGGCGACGCGAGCATCGGCAGTGTGGGCTCGGGCGATGTCGTGCTGCGCAATGTGGGCGGCAATGTGCACGCCGATACGCTGGGTTCCGGCGATTTCACCGTGAGCGATGTAACAGGCGATTTCACCCTGGGCGCCAAGGGTAGCGGCGACATCAGGCATTCCGGCGTCAAAGGCAAGGTCAGCGTACCGAAGGACGACGATAACGATTGAAGTTGACTGTACCGGCGTCGGCATCAAGTGCTGGGCGCTCGTGAGCGAGCGCCTAGCACTCAGTCGCGATCGTGGTCGGCTTTGAGCATCTTCAGTCTTGTCTGTCCATCGGGCGTGAAGTGCGTGCCGAACCGAACCAGCCCTGATTGCCGCAGATGACAGCTCATCGTGAAGCTCAGCAGCATGCCTGGCTCGGTCTCCTCGATGTCGATATCGATCGACGCCAGCCGCGGTTCGTATTTGAGCAGCGTTGTTTCGATCTCGCGCTTGAGCTTGTGCGCGGACGACGGCAGATGACGATAGATTTCGGACAGGTCGTCGAGTCCGTAATCCGGAAGATGCGCGAGTCCGTTGCGTCGACTGTTGAGAATTCGCTGGATATTGTCCTGCACCGACAGAAAGGCCTGCGTCTGCGCATCGAAGATGCCGACGGGGGCACCGTTTGCGAAGTGGCCCGTCACCGTTTCGAACAGTCCTGGCCGTCCGTGTGTCACGGGGTCGCATCATCGAAGTCGACCACGATGCCTTGTTCCGGCGAACAGGCGAGCCGAATGGTCTTCGGCATCTGACGTTGCGCAATACGCATCAGCAGTTCACGCGACAGCACGGGCAGAATCTGTTGGTCGAGCAGGCTGTCGATATTGCGCGCTCCGGAATCAGGCAACAGGCAGGCACTGACGAGTTCGGCCACCAGTGCGTCGTCGCATACCAGCGGTACGTCGAACCGGTACTTGATGCGCTGAGCGACCTTGTCGAGCTTCATCCGAACGATCAGTGCCAGCGCTTCGGCCGACAGTTGCCGGTACACAATGGTTTGGAAGCGTGCGAGCAGCGCCGGCTGGAAGTGCTCGAGCAACAACGGCCGAATCGCCTCCATCAACATGGGCGTGGTGACTTCGCTACCTGCCTCGGTGACGGCCTCCGTCGCGGCGATGATCTGCTCGCTGCCGAGATTGGAGGTCATCAGGATGACCGTATTGCGGAAGTCGATGACACGGCCTTCGCCGTCCCGCATGAAGCCGCGGTCGAAAACCTGGTAAAAAAGGTTGAGGACATCTCTGTGGGCTTTCTCAACTTCATCGAGCAGGATCACGCTGTACGGCCGCTGGCGAATGGCTTCGGTCAACACGCCGCCCTGCCCATAGCCCACGTAGCCTGGCGGTGAGCCCTTCAGCTGCGACACCGTGTGCGCTTCCCGATATTCGGAAAGGTTGATCGTGACGAGTGCTCGTTCGCCACCGAACATGAGGTCGGCCAGGGCGCGTGCGGTTTCGGTCTTGCCCACACCGGAGGGCCCAACCAGCAGGAATACACCCAGCGGCGCCTCGTCGGATTTGAGGCCGGCCTTGGCAGCGCGCAGGCTTTTGCTGAGAGCGGCGAGCGCATCGTCCTGGCCGACCACAACTTGCGACAGCCGGGTTTCGAGATCGAGCAAGGTCGTCAGTTCGTCCTCTAGCAGGCTGTCGACCGGCACGCCTGTCCAATCAGCAATCACGTGGGCAATCACGGCCTCGTCCACGTCGGCGTGGATCAAGGCATCGTTTCCCT
>JBAPPP010000472.1:0-5579 GCA_049280175.1 Rhodanobacter sp. | reverse complement strand
GTACGATCACGAGCTGGCGGTGGTCAAACCGGCCGGAAATGCCGATTGATTTACGCATTGATTTACGCGTCGGCCAAAAAATAAGGCCTGCGTTTCCGCAAGCCTTTGTTTTTCTTGGCGCCCGAAGCTGGACTCGAACCAGCGACCCCCTGATTAACAGTCAAGTGCTCTAACCAGCTGAGCTATTCGGGCGTGAGCTGCGTAGTTTGTCGGTGGTGCGGCGAGCTGTCAAGCCATTGACAGCAGATCGCCGCATAAATTTTTCAACTCGTGCGCACACGGTAGCAGGGCACGTACGCGGCACCGCCGGGAAGCTTCATCCGGTGCTGCTCGACAAACGCCTGCAACAGCTTGTCCAGCGCGCGCATGATGTCCGGATCGCCGTCGATATCGAACGGTCCGAACTTCTCGATCGCCTGCACGCCCTCTTCCTTCACGTTGCCGGCGACAATGCCGGAAAACGCACGGCGCAGATCCGCCGCCAGCTCATGCCGCGGACGGTCATGGCGAATCTGCAGCGCGCGCATCGCCTCGTGCGTAGGCTGGAACGGCGTCTGGAACGTAAGCGGAATCTGCAGCGCCCAGTTGAAGAAGAACGCATCCTTGGTGTCCAGCCGGTTGTGCCGCACCTTGTCGATGCCCTTGATCATCGTCCGCGCCACCGTGGCCGGATCGTCCACGATGATCTGGTAGTGCTGTGCCACTTCGTCGCCCAGCGCGAGCCGCAGGAAGCGGTCGATCTGTTCGAAGTAGGCCGCTGATTCCCGCGGGCCGGTGAAGATCAGCGGATAGGGGGTGCCGGCATTATCGGGATGCAGCAAGATGCCGAGCAGATAGAGAATCTCTTCGGCGGTGCCGACACCACCGGGAAACACGATGATGCCGTGACCCATGCGCACGAACGCCTCGAGCCGCTTCTCGATGTCCGGCATGATCACCAGCTGGTTCACGATCGGATTCGGCGACTCGGCCGCGATGATGCCCGGCTCGGTGATACCGATGTAGCGGTTGTTGCGGCGACGCTGCTTGGCGTGTGCGATGGTCGCGCCCTTCATCGGGCCCTTCATCGCGCCCGGGCCGCAACCGGTGCAGATATCCAGCCCGCGCAAGCCGAGCTGATAGCCGACCAGCTTGGTGTAGTCGTACTCCTCGCGCGCGATCGAATGGCCGCCCCAGCACACCACCAGGTTCGGATCGATGTTTGGCCTCAGAATGCGCGCATTGCGCAGGATCTCGAACACGCCCTGGGTCAGACCGGCCGAGCCACTCAGATCAAAGCCGATCTGCTCCAGCTGCGTCGCCACGTAGACGATATCGCGCACCACCGCGACCAGCAGCTCGTTGATGCCGCGGATGATGTGGCCGTCCACAAACGCCTGCGCCGGTGCATGGCTGAGCTCGATCTTGATGCCGCGATCCTGCTGCAGTACCTGGATATCGAAATCCGGATACTGCTCGAGGATGGCGCGCGGATCGTCGGTGACGCTGCCTGAGGTCAGCACCGCCAGCGCGCAGCGACACAGCAGCGCATGCAGACCCGAATCGCTGGCGCCGCGCAACCGCGCCACTTCGTTGCGGGAAAGCACGTCCAGCCCGCCGACAGGCGAGATGCGCGCGCTGACGGTGGCGGATTTGCCTTTTGAAACTGGACTCGCGTAGTTCATTCGTAGTGTTCTCCAGACCGTCTTGTCGCGGCTCGTGCAACGCCGTCTATCCACAGTTGACCGGGTAGCTTCATACGCCTGCCGCGTAGCGTCAAGCGCACATGAAAAGGCCGGCGCCCGAAGACGCCGGCCTGGAGTGTTGCGCATCAATCACGCATCAACCCGATCTTTCCATGCGATCAGAAGAACGAGGCACCGATCGTCACCATGACCGTGCGACCTTCCAGCAACGAGTAGTACGGTGCCGAGGCAAACAGCGTCGTGCCGTTCTGGTCCTTCGTCTTGCCCGGGTTGGACGCGAGGAACGAACCGATGTTGTTGGCGTTGGTCAGCGCTTCCTTGTCGGTGAGGTTGAACAGGTTGAGCTTGATGTACGGCTTGTGGATCATCGACGAGAAGTCCGGGAATTTCCAACCCGCACTGAAGTTGAGCGTGGCGTAACCACCCACCTTCTCCGTGTTGGACCAGTCGCCATAGATCGAGCTGCGATATTTCTCGTCCAGGCTCGCCCAGAACGGACCGTTGTCGTAACTCACGCGCACGAAGGCGGTGTTCAACGGGGTATTCAGGAACGTCTTGCCTGCGGTGTTGTAGATGCCGTCGCCACTCGAGTTCAGATCCGTCTCTACCGTCGACTTGGTATACGCATAGGAGCCGTAGAGGGTCCAGTCAGACGTGATCTTGTAGCTCGCCTCTGTGTTCAAACCGCGCATGTGCACCGACGGGATGGACAGGTAAACCGTCGCGAAGCTCTGCTCGTCAAAGCCGGAGATCTGCTTGTTGGTGAGGTTGGACGCATACGCATCGACACTGGCCGAGACCTTGTCGTCGTAATAACGCCAGCCGAGGTCAGCCGTGGTCGACTTCTCCGGCTTGTTGAGGAAGCTGTTCGCCGGCTGAGTCTGGCCGGGGAAATTCGCTGCTGCCGCATTTTGCAGAACGGCGCCGTTGATCGGAGCGCGGAAGGTCCTGCCAATGCCGAAGTAGAACTGGTTCTGCTCGTTCAACTGGAACTTGGCGCCGGCGGTCGGGCTCACGTCGCTAAATGTCTGACCGAAATCGCTGACACCGTATCCCACGTAGCCAGGACGCGTCGAACCCGGGTACTGGTAGTCGAAGCCGCTGCGCTTCACCCACAGGTAGGATGCACCCGCAGTGAGGGTCCACTGGTCATTCGGCGTCCAGGTATCCGTAGCGAAGACCTTGCGGGTATCCGTGGTGGTCAACTCGTTGTACGTCTGCATCAACTTTCCGTCCGGATAACGGATCAGATCAGTCGTTCCCTGGATGTCGGACGGGACGCCCGTGGTCGGATTCACCGAGGTGTACGACTGGCTCTGCTCCTGACGCGGACGCTCGTACCATGCACCGTACTCGAGGCTGTTGTTCTCGCCGAAGTCCTCGTTGAACTTGGCGATGATGCCCGGGCGCATCGTGTAGGTATTGCTGATCGAATAGACCAGATCCTTGCCGCTGAGCTTGCCGTCACCATTCAGATCCTGATTGGTGTACAGGTAATAGTTGGTCGTGTTCTTCGTCTCGGTGATGGTGGTGCCACCGCCGCTGCCACCGTTGCCATACTGGAAGTACGGCACCACGGACAGGCGCAGGCTGTCATTCAGCCTGAACTCGCCGTCCATGCTGACCAGCCAGCTCTTGAACGGGTTGGTGTGCAGCTTGTAGAAGTTGGTATCGAGCGGATTCAGCAGCGTCGCGTCATAACTCTGGTTGTAATTCTGGTGAGCCTGCGTCTTGGTCAGGCTCTCGTACAAGATGTTGGATTCGCGGTTGTACTGAAACGATGCGGAGATCGAGTTGTTGTCATCGATCGTCCAGATCGATTTGCCATCGACCTTGTTCACACTCTGGTCGCCCGGGCCGCGCCACAGGTCGGCCTTGTTGTCCGAATACGACAGCCACGAGCGCACCGGGCCGGTGTCGCCGGTATTTAGGCGAATGAAGGTGCGCTTGTAGTCATTGCTGCCCAGCGTCTGGCTGACGTCCAGGCCGGCTGTGTGGGTGGGGTCAATGGTTGCCCAGGCGATCGAGCCGCCGGCGGCGCCGCCGATCGGCGTGTCCACGTCCGGATAACCCTGCAGCACCGTGATGTCGCCGATGTTCTCGGTATCGCCGTACTCGGTCGAATAGACCTTGTAGTTGCCGCTGTCGTTGATCGGCGCGCCATTGACGGTGGTGCCGATTTCGTCGCTGGTGAAACCACGAATGCTG
Source organism: Rhodanobacter sp. (assembly GCA_049280175.1). Taxonomy (GTDB): domain Bacteria; phylum Pseudomonadota; class Gammaproteobacteria; order Xanthomonadales; family Rhodanobacteraceae; genus Rhodanobacter. The sequence continues at coordinate 1,686 of JBAPPP010000472.1, read as the reverse complement.
TAGTTGCCGTTGGCCAGACCGGTGTAATCATCGGTGGACGCATTGACGCCCGGGATGCTGTCGATCATCTGCACGAACGTGCCACCCGGCGCTGCCTTGACGATGGCATCGCGGGTAATCGTGGAAACTGCCTTGGGTGCAGTCTGCACCGACATCAGGCCATCACCCAGCGACAGCGACTGTCCTTTGACCTGCACGGTCGTCAGCTGCTGCACGCGCTTGGTGTCGTTCGACGTCGTGGTGTTGGACGTGCTGGAGACGTTGGGGCGCTGGCTGGCCGGCGTGGTGGTCTGATCCGTGGCAGCCTGCTGCTGGACGGCACTCTGCGCCATGGCTGCGCCGCTGCCGATCAGGCAAGCCAGCGCAATCGCTGCGGAAAGGTGGTTTCGCTTCATTGGTTTTATCTCTTATTGAGTCATGAATTGGTTGTTACGGGAAACGGGGTCGCAATAGCCGTTGCAAGCAGTTGTCCGTTCACCGCCGTAGTGCGCCGTCAGCGCAGAGCGTCAAAACTTGAGGTCGAGCATCGGTCCTGGGATGAATCGAAAGAAATCGCAGTCCGCCTACCGACTTCAGTGCTTTCCCTTTCCCCATCGACGGAGTGAAGACTCCATGATCACACGCTAATTTTACAACATTTTTACAAGGTTTCCAGCCAAAGATGACAGCGGTATGACAGGAGTCGTCGCCCATGGCCCTTCGCAAGGCAGCCGACACACAACTCCGCCGCGCCCGACGCTGTCGAGCCAGCAATCGGCAGCCGACCGACGCGGGAGCCAGGCGCAGCCCCGCAAGAATTTGCTCACAAAACAGTCTAGTACAAGGTTTCGGCAGGCATTTTTTGTCGTTCCGCGCCGAACCTTGTTGCTTGGGGCAGGTCCGCCCGATCGTTGAACTGTGCTGCGTCGGCCCCCTAGGCCGCCTTCCCCAGATAGCGCGCCCGTTTCGCTGGCTTGAGATTCGCCAGATCCAGCATCACCAGCCCATCCACGCAGCCGGAAAAGCCCGGATCCTCACCAAAGCCAAGAAATTGCACGCCTTCGGCCTCGACGAGGTCGACATACTGCCGGTACAACACCGGCAGACTGACACCCAGGGCATCGAGATGATGCTTGAGTTTGCCCAGCCCTTGCTGGGTATCCAGGCCTTCCAGAGAGCGGCGCACCCGCTCGATCATCGATGGCGAAATGACAAACGGCTGGCGTGCCTCGGCCAGGCCGGGCGCACCGAAATAGTGCTGATGAGCCACCGCAATCCACTCACGCGCCTCGCGCGGCAGACTGACCGACATGCTGACCGGGCCGAACAGGTAACGCAGCTCCGCGTGCCGCTGCAGATAGAGACCGATACCCTGCCACAGCTGATCGAGTGCGCGCGTTCGCCAATACGCCGGCGCGATGAAACTACGGCCTAGTTCAAGCCCTTGCGCCAGTCGCGACTCCAGTGCCGGCGAGTACTGGAAGATGCTGGAGGTATACAGCCCCGACATGCCGCGTCCTGCGATCAGCCGGCCGCCGTGACCGAGCCGGTAGGCGCCCACAATGCGCAGTGTCTTCGTATCCCACAGCACCAGATGTTCGTAATGCGGGTCGTAGGCATCCAGATCACGACGCGCACCGGTGCCCTCGCCCACCTTGCGGAAGGTCAGTTCGCGCAGGCGGCCGATTTCGCGCATGACGGCACTGT
>JBAPPP010000471.1:0-1582 GCA_049280175.1 Rhodanobacter sp. | reverse complement strand
CCCGGGGCGGATGCCAGAGCGGAGGAACGCCGCCGCGCCGAAGCCTGCAGCGTGCGGGTGAGGAACCTCTCCGTCGGCGAGTATGCGGCGGACTGGCACGACGCGTTCCTGGCCGAAATGGCACCCTGGGTCGCTTCCGGTGAGGTCCGTTACCGCGAGGATATCCGCGAGGGATTTGAGGTGATCCCCACCGCCTTCGCTGAGATGCTGCGCGGCGAGAACTTCGGCAAGACCTTGGTCCGCGTCGCGCCGGATCCGACTCTCGCATCGCAACGCGGGTGACCTCGTCTCGATCGAGGCTTTAGCTCAGGACTGTCGAGGTTCGCTGCGAACTGCCTCGGGAGAGATCAATACGACAAATCTGAGTCAGAAACGATAACGCGCCTTCTCGCGTGTTATATCAAAGCTGCCGAGCGACGCCTTTGCCGTGCCTCCGCTGTTATACGGTCAACGCGCGAGCATGTACAAAAATCTAGCCAAAAGCAGACTGGTGATCGAAGTCTATGAAGCTGTGTCGTGATGACTCCAAGTTCGTGCGAGAAGGAAAGCGGGCTAAGAATTGGTCCTCGCGAATCTGAAGAAGCTAACGCATGGAAACCATTTGTGACATCGTCAAGCTGCTTCCCGGATGTACAGGAACGCGTCGATTGCTTCGATCCAAGCTGGTACATCGAGCTGGCCCAGGCTGATCCTAAGCCGGTCGTCGGGTATAGTGCCCAGTGGCGAACGCGAAGGCCTCCGCCCCCTTGGCGCCGCGAAGGCTAAAGCCTTTCGACAAAGCGTTAATCGATATGATCTGACGTTCGAAGAATGGTGGGGGCGGTTGCAGCTGACGTAAAAAATTGCCGCGGTCGCATCCTTCTTCTGGCGATAGGCCCATCGTGCCACGTTCACTTCAATCGCGCAGGTCCCACAAAGGCAACACGGCGCCGACGCCCAGCCACCCGATTGCCGCCAACCGGCGAACTGTCAGCGTCGAACGGAGCGACTATTGATAGCCACCTTGAGAAAGTGAGCGGAGTGCCGAGACGCGGCGGCACCCCGCTAAACGCCGGGCGCTGCAGCGCCTCGGCTTAGCCAAAAGTAAACGAGTAGGCGGTGACACCAGGGGCAAGGAAGCGAATCTCGAACGTGTGATCGGTGACGTCGCCGGTGAGACTCACCAGCTGATACAGCCGCTGCCCGTCGATGACACCGTTGCCGTCGGCGTCGGTGTCGACACTGTGATTGGTGGCCGGCGCATGGCCATCGACCAGGACCTGGAACCGCACCGGCTTGCCATCCGGACCGGGCCCGAGAACCAGATGCAGATCCCGGGCATGGAAACGGTACGTGATCCCGCCATCGGGCTGCGTGAGGACAGCGTCCTGGCCGCCAACCCGCCAGTCACCCGTCAGCGCCCACTGATTGAGCGCCAGCGTTGCGGGCGCGGTGTAGGCGTGAACGTAATCCTGATTCGCGCCACCCGGAGAAGCGAAATTATCGGCACGATCCGTGCCGATATAGGTCTCCGGGGACTCGACATCGGTCATGTCCGCGGCGGCCTCGACACCCTTGCCGGAGACCGAGACGGTGCCCAACG
>JBAPPP010000470.1:0-6296 GCA_049280175.1 Rhodanobacter sp. | reverse complement strand
GACCATGATCGTTCTCAACGGCATGGTGGGATTGTCACTGTTGATGGGCGGCTGGCGTCATCGTGAGCAAGACTACAATTTGCAGGGGGCCAACGCTTACCTTGGCGTGATCGTTCCCCTGGGAGTCCTGGCCTTGGTGATGCCGAACTTTACGGTAAGCACGCCAGGACCGACACTTTCCTTCCCTCAGGAAATGTTCCTTGCGATCATTTCCTTTGGACTCTACATCGCCTTCCTGGCACTGCAGACCCGACGTCATCGCGCCTATTTCAGGTTGAACGACGAACGCGATCTCCCGGTGGACGAGCGCCCCCGCAGCACGGAAGGGATACTCAGACATGCCGTGCTGCTCGTGGTGTATCTGCTACCGGTTATCTTTCTTGCAGAGCAGCTCGCCCCGCCTGTCGACTATGTGGTCGAGACCATGAATCAGCCAGCGGCCTTGGCGGGACTGACCATGGCCGTGCTGGTCGCGACACCTGAGGCTATCGGGGCTGTGAAAGCGGCGGGCGAAAATCAGCTGCAGCGTTCCATCAATATCTTTTTGGGGTCGGTGTTATCGACCACGGGCCTGACCATTCCGGCCATCCTCGTGGTGAGTCACTTTACCCATCACCCAGTAACGTTGGGGTTGCAGCACACCGATCTTTTGCTGTTCCTGCTGACGCTCACGCTTTGCATGGTGACCTTTTCCAGCAGGCGCACCCATGTGCTTCAGGGGATCGTGCACCTGATCCTGTTTGCGTCATACCTGTTTTTTATTTTCGCAGGATGACGCGAGTGGGTCAGTCAACTCGCCTCAGTCCACAGGTGTCAGCCATTGCGCGTTTCTGATCAGACGGCACGATTGTGCGAGCGCATGGTGCGCTGCTTTTCGATCTGCCAGTCGCGCTGCTTTTCGGTGTCGCGCTTGTCGTGTTCCTGCTTGCCACGGGCGAGACCGATCTCGACCTTGACCTTGTTGCCCTTCCAGTACATCGCGGTGGGCACTAGGGTGTAGCCCTTGCGCTCGACGGCGCCCACCAGCTGATCGATTTCCTTACGATGCAGCAGCAGCTTGCGGGTCCGGCGGTCTTCGGCGATGACGTGGGTGGAGGCGCTGATCAGTGGCGGAATGGACGTGCCGACCAGGAAAATCTCGTTATTCCTGACGATCGCATAACCATCACCGAAGTTGATCCTGCCCGCGCGCAGTGCCTTCAGCTCCCAGCCCTGCAGCGCAACACCGCATTCGTAGCGCTGATCGATGTGGTACTCGAAACGGGAGCGCTTGTTGAGCGCAATAGTGCCGCCGCCCTTGTTGTCCTTGTCCTTCGCCTTGGCCATGTCCGTTAAACTCGGGCTCTATTGCCCTGATGCTGGCTCGACCGCATTCGGGCCGAACCAAGCGTGATGTGAAGAGGCTGCCGTGATCGAAATCCGTCGCAGTGCCCTGGTGAAGTATTCGCCGGCGCAGATGTTTGACCTGGTCAATGAGGTCGAAGCATACCCAAAGCGTTTCCCTTGGTGTGCCAGTGCCGAGATTCTCGAAAATGAGAACAATGTGCTAGTGGCTCGACTGGACCTCAAGTTTGCCGGCTTTCATCAGAGCTTTACCACACGCAACACGGTCGACCCACCCAAACGCCTGCAGATGGACCTGGTCGACGGCCCGTTTCGCAGCCTTGAGGGCGTGTGGGATTTCATTGCGTTGGGGGATGCCGGTTGCAAGGTCGCCTTTGCGTTGGATTTCGATTATGCAGGTCGACTCGGTGGTAGTGCGCTGAAGCTCGGCTTCCAAGGGCTGGCAGGACGCATGGTTAGCGATTTCTGCCGTGAGGCCGAGCGCGTCTATGGCTGAGCACACGATTACCGTCGAGGTCGTCTATGCCAGCGCCGAGCAGCAGATCTTGCGCCGGATCGAGCTGGTTGAAGGCAGCACCGTGATGCGGGCGATTGAGGCATCCGGGATCGTCGAGATGCTTCCGTATGCAGCGGTTGATCCCGACCGACTCGGCATTTTTTCGCGGAAAGTGTCGCCGCAACAGATAGTGCAGGAAGGCGACCGGATCGAGATCTACCGGCCGCTTACGCTGAACCCGATGGAGGCGCGCCGGCGGCGCGCACGTCAGGACTGACCGGCTACCGGAAGAGATCGATCCGATCGATAGCCGTCCCGGTTGCTGACCTTACTGGCCGCCGCTTGGATTGGGGGTGCCGCTGTCCATGCCACCATCTTTCTTTTCTTCGTCCGGGGACTTGCTCTTGTCACCCTGCGTTTCATCGACCGGATAGCTGGCGTGATACTTCTTGCTGTCCTTGACCAGCTCCTGTGCGTCCTGAGCAAAGAAGTCGCCCTGGGTGCGCACCAGCGTGTCGTTGTTGAAGGTCAGCGTGAACGTGCGCAGGCTGATCGGGCCACCGCGATGCTGCAGGGTAGAAACGTAGTCCCAACGACTCTGGTCGAACGGGGTGCTGACCGAAGGCGTACCCATCAACAGCAATACCTGATGCTTGCTCATGCCTGGCTTAAGCTGGTCCACCATGGTCTTGTCGAGCAGGTTGCCTTGCTGCACGTCAGGTACATAGACGACGTGGCAACCGGCAATTGAAACCGCCAGCAGGGCGAAAACCAGCAGGGTGATCAGCTTTTGCATGCGTGTTGCGTCCAGATCGTAAAGGTGTCGGATGATACACTACCGGCTTGGTAACACCGTGTGCGTGGAGTAGGCGATGGAACAGGAAACCAAAGAGCTGCGCAGGGTTGGTCTGAAGGTGACCCATCCGCGCATGAGCATCCTGCAGATCTTTGACGAGGAGGGTGTACAGCACCTCACCGCCGAAGACGTCTACAAAAAACTGCTTGCCCACCAAGAAGATATCGGCTTGGCGACGGTGTACCGCGTGCTGACCCAGTTCGAGGCGGCCGGTATCATCGTCAAGCACAATTTCGAAGGCGGTCAAGCTGTCTATGAGCTCGATCGCGGCAAACATCATGACCACATGATTGATGTGGACAGCGGGAAAGTCATTGAGTTCGTCAGCGAAGAGATCGAGCGGCTGCAACACGAGATCGCCGCAAGGCACGGTTATGTGATCGAAGATCACAGCCTGGTGCTGTACGTGCGACCGAAGCAGCGGCCTCACAAATCCTGAGTCACTGGATGTTGCGCGGGAGCCCCAAAGAAGGTGCCGCGCCCTGCCACTTCTGGCTGATTGATAGCTTCAGGTGAACGCGCATAAAAAGCCGCGCGCATAAAAAAGCCGCAAGAAGGACTCCTGTCCACTCGCGGCTGACACACTGTCTGGCATGTGACTGTCAAAGGGCGAGTGGCTCGCCGTTGACCGCTCATTACCTGGCAGCGGTAAAAACGGCTTCCTGCCGTAGTTTCAGAGGCACCGTCCCCACGGCGACTCTGTGACCCACCATCTTGCGACGGCGGCTCCCCCACATCGATGGTTCGATCGTAACGATGCCTTTACGTTTGCGGTATCAGAAAAATTCCTAGGTCAGGCCGGCCTATTTAGTCAGTGGATTTCAACCGGCTAGCGTCCGTATGACAGTTGTTGCTCCGCAGCAAAATTCGCAGATGAACACCGGCATGATCGGCACGCAGGCGAAACTGGCCACCCAGTGAGGTTACCCGGTCGCGCATGCCCTGCAGGCCGCGCCCGCCGCTCGGCAGGCGACTGGAGGCCGGCGCCGTTGTCGCGCAGATCCAGCAGCGCAAGCACGGTGCCATGACGTTCGCCGATACGCAGACGCAACCTGAATTCGCTGGCCTGGGCATGTTTGACGGCGTTGGTCGTACTTTCCTGGGCCAGCCGGTAGATCGCGGTGCGGGTATCGTCGTCGAGCAGGCGGGGGTCGCCGTGCAACTCCGTGTGATAGGCCACGCCGGCGGTATTCAGCAGATCGCGGATCGGCCCCTCATCAAGCGCTCGCAATAGCCCGAACTCGTCCAGCACGGCCGGACGCAGATCATCCAGCAGCCGATGCAGGGCGCGCCGCATGTGGGCGAGGATGGTATTAATCGAGGTGCTGATATCTTCCATGCCGGCTTGACGCAGGCGCGCCTGGGCCAGCTTTACATGGGTCTGGATCGCGGTGATGTTCTGGCCCAGCTCATCGTGCAGTTCGGCGGCCAGATGCCGGCGCTGATTTTCGTCAGTCTGCAGATTGCCGCGAGCGGCGCTGCGCAGTTGCTGGGCAAGCTGATCCAGCCGGCGGTTGACCGCCCCTAGATAGACATTTTGCTCGGCCACCCGCTCGCTGCTTCGGCGCAAGGCATCGGTGGCCGAACCCAGCATGATGGCTCCGGTACCGGCTACGGCCAGAAACAGGTAGGCGGCAGCTGTCGAGGGGGCGTGACCCAGATGCTGGTCGACCAGGGTCATGCCGAGGCTGGAAATGATCATCGCCAGGCTGGCGCCGCGCCAGCCGTGTCGAAAGGCAAAAAACAATACCAGTGCCAGTGACAGCACGCGGGCAAACTGCGGCTCCGGTGCGGCTTGTGCGGACAGCACCAGCAAGATCGTCATCGACGGCAGCATCACCAACAGACCATCCATGGACAGGCTGGCCAACGCCCGATGATCGAATCGGGTACGCAGCAGCATGATCATCAACGGCGCGATCAACAGGATGCCCAGGTAGTGGCTCAGCAGATCCTCACCGACTTCGCTGATCATCAGCGCTGGCGAACTGGGCGTGTGGATCAGGGCGATCAGGGCGGCGTCCACTGCCGTGGTGGCCATCACAATCAAAATGACGGATAGCAGCAACCGGGTCACGTCCTGTGGACTTTGCAGGCTGGCATGCAGGTCGAATCGTCGCATCAGCCACAGGCCGGCAGCCATCACCAGCGGCTCGGGCCACTCGGCGATGATGAAAGCGCTCCAGCTCAACGGCATGCCCTGGACCAGGTTGATGCCGGCGTTGGCGACAATTTCCGCGCCGAGCAACCAGCCCCAATAGCGCACTGGCGTGAGCAGCAACGCGCCAAATCGCAGGCCGTACGGCAGCATCCAGTACGGCTGCACGGTTGGCCATAGAAGCAACCACAGCAGCAGGTAGCCCGCACCCAGCAGAGGGCCCTAATCTGGCAGATAGAGTGATTTGTAGCGCATGCGCGGATGGTACACGGGCGATCTGCGCAGATGCCGTGGCACTGCCTTCGACATGCACGCCCTGCAGATACGCCTAAGCGCCGGGCCTAGTGTGTACAGTAGCGGCATGTACAGTATTGTCCTGGTCGATGACCACGCCATCGTTCGCGAGGGCTTCAAACGGCTGATCGAGCTTGAGTCCGACCTCGACGTGGTGGCCGAGTGCCGCAGCGCCGATGACGCGGTGGAGGCGGTGAGTCACTGGCGCCCGGATCTGGTGGCGCTGGATTTGTCGTTGCCGGACGGCAGCGGCCTGCCACTGATCGAGCATCTGCTCAGTGTGGCGCCGCAAACACGCATCGTGGTGTTGAGCATGCACGACGGCGAACCGTATGTGTCCGAGGCCTTGCGTCGTGGTGCTAGCGGTTACGTCACCAAGGGTGTGGCGCCGGAAGAGCTGGTGGCAGGCTTGCGTGCCGTGATGCAGGGCGAGTGTTTTCTGAGTTCGGACTTACGCCAGCGGCGGGCCGAACGGCCGAATGCGATGCTTGATCCGATCAATCGGCTGACCACCCGCGAGCGCGAGGTATTCTTGTTGCTGGCAGGTGGCCGCACGCCGAAGCAGGCGGCGGCGGAACTCGGCATTGGCCAGAAAACGGTCTATATCCATCGTGCCAGCCTGATGGGCAAGCTGGGCGCGGGTTCGGAGCTGGACCTGTACCGGATGGCTAGCGAACGCGGGCTGTTGCCGGTCAAAAGCTGAGTCGGGCGGTGTCAGTGAGTTCCGTTGCGCTCAGTCAACCTGGGCCCGTTCCAGCATCTGTTTGGCGTGTGCCCGGGTTTCCCGGGTGATTTCAAGGCCGCCGAGCATGCGCGCCAGTTCATCCCGACGACCGCTGGCATCCAGTTTGTCGATTCGTGTGTGGGTGGAGTCGCGCTCGCTGTGCTTGCTGACGCGCAGATGTGCGTGCCCCTGCGCAGCCACCTGGGGCAGGTGAGTGACGCACAGTACCTGGCGTTGACCGCCCAGCGCGCGCAGTTTCTGCCCGACCACTTCGGCCACGGCGCCGCCGATGCCGGTGTCGACCTCGTCGAAAATCATGCTGCCGACGGTGTCCTTGCCCAGTGTGGCCACTTCGATTGCCAGACTGATGCGTGCCAGTTCGCCGCCGGAGGCCACCTTGCGCAGTGGTCGCGGCGGCTGGCCG
>JBAPPP010000469.1:0-7321 GCA_049280175.1 Rhodanobacter sp. | reverse complement strand
GTTCACAGCGTTCCTGGCCTTGCGGGTCTGGTTCATCGCCTGCGCTCGGCTCCAGCTCGATCTTCAGCAAGCCACCGGCCATGCCCAGCTCGACCATCAGCGCGCTGACCTCCTCGGCCAGACGGCTGCTGGCGACCGCGCGCGCCTGGCTCAGTTGATCTGCTGCGACGACGTACTCCTGGCGCCGATGCTGCCGTTGCGCGGCCAGTTTTTCCAGCGCATCACCAGCGCCTTCGAGGTCAGCCAATTCGGTTTGCAAGGCAGCGAGCTTGTCATGCAGTTCGACAATAGGTAACCGATGCCGGCGCGACAGCTCGTGCAAATGCCCCAGATGTTTGTCCACCTCGGTATAGCGCTCTGGATCGAGATCGACATCCTGCGCGTAGCGACCCAGGCCATCGGCGGCTTCGCCCAGCTCGATCGCGGCGTTGTCGAGCAATTCCAGCAATGGCGCCAGCTTGTCGTCGAGAGCGGCGAGTTTGCCTAGCTCGGCATGTGCACGGCCTAGTGCGCGGCGCAGCGCGAACTCGCTGTCGCCATCGAGCAACTCGACCACGCCAGCAGCGCCTTCGGCCAGTCGTCCGGCATTGGCCAGGCGCTTGTGGTTGGCCTCGAGCTCGGTCAGCTCGGCCGATGGCAGCGCCCACTGTTCGAGCTCGCCGAGCTCGTGGCGTAGCAGTTCGATGCGCTGTTCGCGATCCTCGCCTCCGCTCAGTTTGAGCATCCGCGCGCCGAGTTCGCGATATCGCAGCGCGCTGTCGCGCACCTGGGCCAGTAAGTCGTCATGGCCGGCGTAAGCGTCGAGCAGGGCCAATTGGTGGGGGCGAGACAGCAGTGCCTGATGTTCATGCTGGCCGTGGATCTCGACCAGAAGCGAAGCCAGCTCGCCGAGCTGACGGGCATTGGCAGGGCGGCCGTTGATCCACGCCTTGGAGCTGCCCTCAGCGCGGATCACCCGGCGCAGCTGGCAGCTGCCATCTTCGTCCAGCTCTTCGCGCTGTAGCCAGTCGCGGGCCTCGGGCAATTCGGTCAGGTCGAATTCTGCCGCCAGCTCGGCACGATCACTGCCGGCGCGTACCATGCCGCTGTCGGCACGGGCGCCGGCCAGTAGCATCAGTGCGTCGACCAGCAAGGATTTGCCGGCACCGGTTTCGCCACTGACCACGGTCAGACCGGGGCCAAACGCGATCTCGGCGGCTTCGACGACGGCAAATTGGCGGACGTAGAGCGAAGTGAGCATGGGCAGTCAGGTGATGAAGTCGATGGATTGTAATGGCACGTTGGCCGGGCAAAACACAGCTTCTACTTGCAAGCTGCGCGCGCAGACCTTATTTCTGTGGTGTCTCAAGGATTGCTACAGCGCATGATCAACCCTCATGGTCACGACCTCGATGCGCGCGCGCGGCGCTTGCTGCGCACGTTGATTGCCCAGTATCTGGTCGATGGCGAGCCCGTGGGCTCGCGCACGCTGTCGCGCTCGTCCGGGCTGGACGTAAGCCCGGCGACGATCCGCAACATCATGGCCGATCTGGAGGATGCCGGGCTGGTGTCCTCCCCGCATACCTCGGCGGGCCGCGTGCCGACGCCGCGCGGGTTGCGCCTGTTCGTCGACAGCTTGATCGAATTGCAGCCATTGCCGCGTGAGGAGATGGCGCGCCTGCAGCGCGAGCTGCCGCCGGGACCCACCACCACGCTCGACCTGCTTGGCAATGCCTCGACCCTACTGTCGGCGATGACCCGCTTTGCCGGCGTGGTCACGGTGCCGCGCCATGTCGATTTCCCGCTGCGGCACATCGATTTCGTACCGCTGCCGGATGCGCGGGTACTGGTGATCCTGGTGTTCACCGACAACCAGGTGCAGAACCGCATCGTGCAGCTGGCCAAACCGCTGGACAGCCGCGAACTGGAGCAGGCCGCGAACTACCTCAACAGTCAGTTTGCCGGGCTGCGGGTGGATGACATCCGCACGCAGCTGCTGGCCGAATTGCACGAGGCCGGCAGCGAGCTCAACCGGCTGCTTGCAAGCACGATGGAGCTGGCCACCGCCTCCTTTGCGCCGCAGGCCGGCGGCAACGACGTCCTGGTCAGCGGGCAAACCAATCTGATGGCTTATTCGGAGCTCGCCAATGTGCCGCGATTGCGCGAGCTATTCGACGCGTTCCAGCAGAAAAACGAATTGCTGCAGCTGATGGAAGTGTGCGCCCGGGCGCCGGGTGTGCGGCTTTTCATTGGCGAGGAATCCGGTTTCACGGCGCTTGACGGCTGCAGTGTCGTCACCGCCAGTTACGGTGCGCAGGGGCGTGTGCTGGGTGCGGTCGGCGTAATCGGACCGACCCGGATGGCTTACGAGAAGGTGATTCCCGTGGTGCAGGCGACCGCCGGATTGCTCAGCGACGCCTTGAATCGCGCCGCCACGACCCTATAACCGCAGCGGGAGACGGGGATTTCCCGCAGAATCAAGAGTCGGCTCTTCATGCCGGCCACGTAATCCGTTTGGAGTGATACATGCAGAACAACGACCCGCAGTCGCACGATGAGGCGCCCGATCAGGGTGCGTCGGGCGAATCGCCGACGAACGAACTCACCAGCTGGCAGGCTCGCGTGGCCGAGCTGGAAGCGAGCAATGCCGAACTGCGCGAGACCGTGTTGCGCGAGAAGGCCGAGCTGGAAAATCAGCGCCGCCGCCTGCATCGCGACCTGGAGCAGGCCCGACGTTTCGCGAATGAGAAGCTGTTGAACGAACTGCTGCCGGTCTACGACGGCCTGGAGGGCGGTCTGGCGGTGGAGGGCGGCGACCTGGCCTCGATGCGCGAGGGCATCAGTCTTACCTTGAAGTCGCTGCTGAAGGTGGGCGAGAACAACGGCATGGCGCAGATCGACCCGCTCGGCCAGCCGCTTGACCCGGATCGCCATCATGCAGTGAGCATCGTCGAGGCACCGGGCAAGGCGCCGGGTACCGTGGTCAGCGTGCTGCAGAAGGGCTACGTGCTGAACGATCGCCTGCTGCGTCCGGCGCTGGTTGCCGTGGCAAAGGACTGAGCTACGCCGGCGCCAGCCTGAATGGCGCGCTGGCAAACGCAAGAACAGACACAACGAAACAGCATCCGGGGCCTTGCCGGCATTGAATCGCCGGGCCAGACCCCCATCTGAAAACCAGTCGCGGCCGCGGGGGCCGCAAAAAAGATTCGGAGCATACACATGGGCAAGATCATTGGTATCGACCTGGGCACCACCAACTCCTGCGTGTCCGTCATGGACGGCGGTGTCGCCAAGGTCATCGAGAATTCGGAAGGCGACCGCACCACGCCGTCCATCGTGGCGTTCAACAAGGACGGTGAAGTGCTGGTGGGCGCCTCGGCCAAGCGCCAGAGCGTGACCAACCCAAAAAACACTTTCTACGCGGTGAAGCGCCTGATCGGCCGCAAGTTCACCGACGCGGAAGTCCAGAAAGACCTGCATATCGTTCCCTACGGCATCGTCGCGCATGACAACGGCGACGCCTGGGTGCAGACCTCCGACGGCAAGAAGATGGCGCCGCAGGAGATCGCTGCGAAAGTCTTGATGAAGATGAAGAAGACCGCCGAAGACTATCTCGGCGAGACGATCACCGAGGCGGTGATCACGGTGCCGGCGTACTTCAACGACAGTCAGCGCCAGGCCACCAAGGATGCCGGCAAGATTGCCGGTCTCGACGTCAAGCGCATCATCAACGAACCGACCGCGGCCGCGCTGGCCTACGGTCTGGACAAGAAAGGCGGCGACCGCAAGATCGCGGTGTACGATCTCGGCGGCGGTACGTTCGACGTGTCGATCATCGAGATCGCCGAAGTCGACGGCGAGAAGCAGTTCGAAGTGCTGGCCACCAACGGCGATACGTTCCTCGGTGGCGAAGATTTCGACATGCGCGTCATCGATTACCTCGTCGACGAATTCAACAAGGAGCAGGGCATCGACCTGCGCAAGGACCCGCTGGCGCTGCAGCGCCTGAAGGATGCGGCCGAGCGCGCGAAGATCGAGTTGTCCACCAGTCATCAGACCGACGTGAACCTGCCGTACGTGACGGCTGACGCTTCCGGCCCGAAGCATCTGAACATCAAGCTGACCCGCGCCAAGCTGGAATCGCTGGTAGACGAACTGATCAAGCGCACCATCGAGCCGTGCCGCACCGCGTTGAACGACGCTGGCCTGCGCATATCTGACATCAACGACGTCATCCTCGTCGGTGGTCAGACCCGCATGCCGAAAGTGCAGGAGTCGGTAAAGGACTTCTTCGGCAAGGAGCCACGCAAGGACGTCAATCCGGACGAAGCTGTTGCCGTCGGCGCAGCGATTCAGGGCGGCGTGCTGGGCGGCACCGTCAAGGACGTGCTGCTGCTCGACGTCACCCCGCTGTCGCTCGGTATCGAGACGATGGGCGGCGTGATGACCAAGCTGATCGAGAAGAACACCACGGTGCCGACCAAGGCTGCGCAGACGTTCTCCACCGCCGACGACAACCAGACCGCGGTGACCGTGCATGTACTGCAGGGCGAGCGCGAGCGCGCCAGCGCGAACAAGTCGCTGGGCAAGTTCGATCTGTCCGGTATCGACTCGGCTCCGCGCGGTCAGCCGCAGATCGAAGTCACCTTCGACATCGATGCAAACGGCATCCTGCATGTGTCGGCCAAGGACAAGAAGACCGGCAAGGAACAGAAGATCGAGATCAAGGCGGGCTCTGGCCTGTCCGAGGACGAGATCCAGCGGATGGTCGCCGACGCCGAAGCGAACAAGGAAGAAGACAAGAAGTTCCACGAGCTGGTCGCCACCCGCAACAAGGCCGATCAGCTGGTGCACGCGACCCGTACCGCGCTGAAGGAACATGGCGGCAAGGTGCCGGCTGACCAGCTCAGCAGCATCGAGGGTGCGTTGTCCGATCTGGAAAAGGTCAAAGACAGCGATGACAAGGCTGCGATCGACGCCAAGGTCGAGAAGCTCGAGCAGACCGCGCAGGCGCTGTATGCGGCGGCTCAGGGTGGTGGTGGCCCGACCGATGCCGGTGCGCAATCCGCCCCGGGCGGTTCGGCGCAACCGGACGACGTGGTCGATGCCGAGTTCACCGAAGTGAAAGACGACAAGAAATAACTGGCGGCCCATGCCCGGATGATTCCCGGCACGGTCATTACATCAGCCCGCGCCGGGAATCACCCTGACGCGGGCTGTCTGTTGAAAGCGAGGCACCGAATCATCGGTACCGCAAGGGCGCGACACAGTGTGGATGCATGAATGAGCAAGCGTGATTACTACGAAGTGCTGGGCGTCGAGCGCAGCGTCACCGAAGTCGAGCTGAAGAAATCCTTCCGCCGACTGGCGATGAAGTACCACCCTGATCGCTGTCCGGATGATCCCGCCGCGCAGGAGAAATTCAAGGAGGCCAAGGAGGCCTATGAAGTGCTGGCCGATGCGCAGAAACGCGCGATGTACGACCAGCACGGCCATGCTGCGTTCGAGCACGGCATGGGCGGTCGCGGCGGCGCCGGTTTTGGCGATGTCGGTGACATCTTTGGCGATATTTTTGGCGATATCTTCGGCAGGAACGGCGGTGGACGCGGCCGTCCGCGTCGTGGCGCCGATCTGCGCTACATCATGGAGCTGGACCTGGAAGAGGCTGTCTTCGGCGTCAGTCGGCAGATCGAGATTCCCACCCAGGTCAACTGCCATCACTGCAACGGCAGCGGTTCGGAAGACGGCAAGGTCAGCAAGTGCAAGACCTGTCACGGCCACGGCCAGGTGCGCATGCAGAACGGCATCTTTTCGATCCAGCAGGCTTGCCCGCATTGCGGCGGCACCGGTCAGGCGATCGAGAAGCCGTGCAAGAAATGCCATGGTGAGGGACGGCTCGAGGAAACCCGCACGCTGTCGGTGCAGATTCCCGCCGGCGTCGACAACGGCGACCGCATCCGCCTAACCGGGCAGGGCGAAGCCGGGCCGTCTGGCGCGCCCTCTGGCGACCTGTATGTGGAAGTGCATGTGCGCGAACACGCGATCTTCCAGCGTGAAGGCAATGATCTGTATTGCGAGCTGCCAATCCGCTTCTCGCAAGCCGCACTAGGCGCCGAGCTGCCAGTACCCACACTGGAAGGCGAGGTGCCGATCAGCATTCCGGCAGAAACGCAGACCGGGACCCAGTTCCGTTTGCGTGGCCGCGGCGTCAAGTCGGTGCGCAACAGCCGCAACGGTGATCTGATCTGCCGTGTGGTGGTGGAAACTCCGGTGCGTTTGACCAAGCAGCAACGTGATTTGCTCGAATCGCTGGAAGCCACTTTTGAAGGCAGAGATGCCGACAAGCACACCCCGCGCGCGAAAGGTTGGGTCGATGGCGTAAAGGAGTTCTGGTCGAAAGTCACCGCGTGAGGCTACCGTCGCACGCGGTAGCATGTGCCAATCGACCGTTGTGACTGGAGTGTGCCGATGACCCGACCCCTACGCCTCGCCATCAACGGTGCTTCTGGCCGGATGGGCAGCGCTCTGTTGAATTTGCTGGCGGGCGACGCGCGCTTCGAGCTGCTACATGCGGTGGTGGCACCCGGCTCAGCCCAGGATGGCAAGCCGGTATTTGCCGACAGTGCCCATGCGCTCCGATATGCGCATGACTGGACGCAGGTTTCGGCGCTGGATGTGGTCATCGATTTCAGTGGACCTGCGGCCTTGGCGGTGGCGCTCGATCATTGCCTTGCACATGGCGTCGCCCTGGTGAGCGGTACCACGGGCGTCGACAGCGCACTGGAAGCACGGGTGACTGCGGCGGCGGCAAGCATCGGCGTATTGCGTGCGGCAAATTTCAGCCTCGGCGTGGCGATGTTGACGCGATTGTTGCGTGAAGCCGCCGCGGCGTTGCCGGATTGGGATCTGGAGATCATCGAAGCTCATCACGGCCGCAAGCAGGACGCACCTTCTGGCACGGCCCTGGCGCTGGGTCATGCGGCGGCAGCGGCGCGTGGCACCACCCTGGAAGCAGCAGCGGTTTACAGCCGTGAAGGGCTGACGGGTGAGCGCAGCGAAGGCAGTATCGGTTTCGCGGTGGTGCGCGGTGGCGACATCGTCGGCGAGCACTCGGCCATGCTGATCGGGCAGGGCGAGCGGTTGGAACTGGGCCATCGCGCCACCGATCGTTCCATTTTTGCCCGAGGTGCGTTGCAGGCAGCGAATTGGCTGAGCGGTCGCGGCCCCGGTCTCTGGCAACTCGACGACGTGATCTCCACGCCGCGTTGAGCGGTCAATCAAACCTTACTGCCGCGGGTGCTCGCGGGATCGCCCATTTACCGTCACCCCTGCGAAGGCAGGG
>JBAPPP010000468.1:0-2032 GCA_049280175.1 Rhodanobacter sp. | reverse complement strand
TTAGCCATGTCGACCTGGGCGCCGATGGTGCCGTACGTCAAGGTTCGTCTTGGGCTGGACGATGCGCAGTTGGGCGTGGCGTTGCTGGCGTTCGGTGGCGGTTCGATGCTTTCCATGCCGTTCGTGGGCTGGCTGGCGCACCGGTTGGGCAATCGCGCGGTAATCATGTCGGCCGGACTTCTGATGTGCCTGGCATTACCCGCACTTGCGCAGGTGTCCAGCGTCACGATGCTGGTGGGCACGTTGCTCTATTTCGGCGTGATGCTGGGCGCGGTAGATGTGGCGATGAACGCCTATGCCGTCGAGGTGGAGCGCCGCAGTGACGATCGCCTGATGTCCGGTTTTCACGGGCTCTTCAGCGTGGGTGGCCTGTCAGGTGCGGCTTTGCTGAGCGCCCTGTTGGCGCTTGGGCTGGCGTTGCCCGGCGCTGCCATCACGATCGCGATCGCACTGGCGTTGACGGTGTTGTGGCTGCGCAATGGTTTGCGCGGCGATGCGTCTTCGGGCAGCGTGGATATCCGGGAGAAAAGCCGCGCCGGCATGCCGCCTGCGCGTGCGTGGTTGCTGGGCCTCATGTGCTTCGTCAGCTTCATGGCCGAAGGGTCGATGCTGGATTGGAGCGCCCTATACCTGCGCGACGCACGTGGCATGGCGGCGGCATCGGCCGGCTTCGGCTATGCGTGCTTTTCGGTGGCGATGGCCGCCGGACGCTTTTCTGGCGACCGACTGATCGCGCGTTACGGTCCGGTGTGGACGGTGCGCCTGGGTGCGGGCGTTGCGGTGGCGGGCTTTCTGCTGGTGGCCTGCGTACCGCTGACGATGGCGACATTGCTTGGCTTCGTACTGATCGGTCTGGGCGCTTCCAATATTGTGCCGGTGATGTTCAGTGCGGCCGGCCACCTGCCCGGCACAGCGCCGGCGGTGTCGATCGCCACAGCGACCACGCTGGGTTACGTAGGCTTGCTGAGCGGACCGGCCCTGATCGGTTTTGTAGCGCATGCCAGTAGTTTGTCGGTCGCCTTTGTGGCGATGGCCGGGCTGCTGGTGCTGGTGGGTTTGTCGGCGAGGATGGTGCGGTGATGAGCGAACGTATCGATACGGTGATTTTTGATCTTGGGAATGTGCTGATCGGTTGGGAACCTCGGCGATTGTTCCGCCAATTGATCGAAGATGAAGCGCAGATGGAATGGTTCCTAAGCGAAGTATGCAACAACGAATGGAACGAACAGCAGGATGCCGGTCGTCCGTGGGCTGAAGGTACAGCGCTGCTGCGCGCACGCTTCCCTGAGCATGCCGGGCTGATCGACGCCTATCATTTGCATTGGAAGGAGACCCTGCTTGGCCCGATCGAAGGCAGTGTTGCGATATTGGCGGAACTGAAGGCGCGCGGTGTGCGTCTGCTGGCGCTCACCAACTGGTCGCAAGAGACGTTTCCGGTCGCGCGGCAGCTCTATCCATTCCTGCAATGGTTTGAAGGCATTGTTGTGTCCGGCGAGGAAGGTCTGGTGAAACCTGATCCGCGCATCTACCAGCGTTTGTTGGAGCGCTACGCGGTCGATCCCACTACGGCGCTTTACATCGACGACTCCGCGCGCAACGTGGCAGCGGTCGAGCCGCTGGGCATGCATGGCTGGTGGTTCCGCGATCCAGCTGGCTTGCGCGAACACTTGGTAGAACTCGGCTTGCTCGAACGCGGAACACGGGCGATCAGCCATGGCTAAGTCCACACCTGCGATCGACGATCACAATGTGTTCCCCGGGGAGCGTCAGCAGCGGATCCTGGCACGATTGCGCAATGAAGGACGCGTCGTCGCGGCTGAGCTGGCCGAGGCCTTCGCGGTATCGGAAGATTCCATCAGACGCGACCTGCGTGAACTTGCGGCACAAGGCTTGTGCAAACGCGTCTATGGCGGCGCGCTGCTGCCCGCAGCCACGCTGACGCCGCTTAAGCAGCGGCGCAATGAGCACCCACTGCGCAAGCAAGCGCTGGCACGCCAGGCCGTGAGTCTGGTGAAGCCGGGACAGACACTGT
>JBAPPP010000467.1:0-13882 GCA_049280175.1 Rhodanobacter sp. | reverse complement strand
TCGGCCGGCACTGCCATGTCGTTTTCAGCTTGCACGCGACCAAGGCGCTGGCCGCCGGCGAAGGCGGGCTGGTCGTGAGCCATGACACCGAACTGGCTGCGCGAGTACGACGACTCAGCAATTTCGGGATTGACCTGGAGCGCGGCAGTCAGGTTTTTGTCGCCGGCGAAAACGGCAAACTCAGCGAATACCATGCCGCCGTTGCGCACGCCGCACTGGATCAGTGGCCGGTCATGGTCGAGCGGCGACGCGCGGTGCAGGCGCGCTATCACCATGTGTTGCAACGCCATTGCCCGGATCTGCGCATGCAGCGCCGTCCGGAGCACGGCATCTACCCGATCCTGGTCGGCCTGCTGCCAGCAGGACTGCGCGCGCGTGACCTGCAACCGGAACTGCTGTCTCGCGGCATCGAAACACGCCAGTGGTACTGCCCCACGCTGGACCGTCACCCGGCGTTTGCCGCGTATGCCGCGGGCCCGCTGCCGGTGGCGCACGACCTGGCCGAACGTCTATTGGGGCTTCCGTTCTTCGTCGATATCGACGAGACGCAAATGCAACGTGTCGGCGCTGCCATGGCCGAACTGGTCCCTACCGAATCGACCGTCTCCGATTTGATCTGCGCTGAATTAAAGCATGAGGTACACGCATGAGCCTGATCAATCCAGCCTCGTTCGGCTTTCGCCAACTTGGCCGCAATGTGCGTATTTATTCTGGCGCGAAGATCATCGGCGCCGAATTCATCACGCTGGGCGACAACGTGATCATCGATGATTTCGTGCTGATCTATGCGCGGGCGCCGACGATCATCGGCAGCCACGTGCATATCGCTTCGTTCTGCTCGCTCACCGGTGGTGGCGAACTGCACCTGGGCGATTTCTCCGGATTGTCCTCGGGCGTGCGCGTGGTCACGGGCTCGGATGATTTTCTTGGCGGCAGCCTGACCAACCCGACGGTACCGACGGAGTTCCGTCAGGTATTGCGCTCGCATGTGAATATCGGTCGCCACGCCATCATCGGCGCCAACACCGTACTGCTGCCGGGCTGCACTATCGGCGAGGGCGCTGCGGTTGGCGCAGGCAGCCTGGTCAACCGCGACCTGGCACCCTGGGGCGTCTATGTCGGCAGTCCCGCGCGGCGCATCCGCGAGCGCCCCAGCGCGCAGATCCTCGCGCAGGAGGCCGCGTTGCAAGCCGCCCACCCCTTTCAATGCATTGCATGAGCGCCTTCTTCGGCGCAATGCCTCGTCACTTCACCCATTGAAGAGTCATCCATGAGCGGACCGGAACCATCGATCCAGCAGATCCAGCAGATCCAGCTGTCGCAGGCACAACAACGCATCGAGCTGATGCAGCAATTCTTCAACGAGCACGGGCTGCGCGAGAAAGCGCGCCTGCGCAGTGACGACCCGGCACGGCTACAACGCATGCGCGCAAGCGCCGACTATGCCGCGGCTTATGCCGAGCAACCGCTGATCTCGATCATCGTACCGACGTACAACCGGGCGAAGATCATCATCGAGCGCACCTTGCCCAGCGTATTGCGCCAGGAGTATTCCCACTGGGAATTGCTGATCGTCGGTGACTGCATGGAGCGGGAACAGGCAGCGTTGCTTCGCGAAGCTGCCGATGCCGATCCACGCGTGCACTTCCACAATCTCAAACGTCGCGGCAACTATCCCTCGATGAAAGGGCCGATGTGGTACGTCGCGGGTACGAAGCCGGTGAACTTCGGCCTGCGCTGTGCACGTGGCGCCTGGATCGCCCATCTCGACGATGATGACGAGTTCATGCCGCAGCACCTGTCGACCCTGCTGCACGCCGCTCAAACCCAACGCAGCGAATGGGCACACAGCCTGGTGCGATTTATCGATGACCACGGCAGCGAGCAGGGCCTTGTCGGTAGCGAGATGCCGGCACATGGCGTCATCTCACGCATCGGCAGCCTCTATCACGCCGGCTTCAAGACGTTTCGCTACAACCCCGCTTGCTGGAAATACTTCTATCCAGGCGATTGGGATCTGTGGGAACGCCTGCTGCAGATGGGTATAAGTCATACCCATGTGGCGCAGACCACGGCGATCCACCACGGAGACTATTTCCGCGGCGACGTAACCAATGACACGAGTGGCCTGGCGATCAGTTTCGTGCCACGCGTGCTCAGCCCGACCGAGCTCTACCGTCAGTGGCTTGAACCGATGCGGCTGAGCGGCCCGCAGCTGATGGCGCAGGAAACGCGAGCGGATCTGTGCCAGGTACATGTCGTGGTGATCGATGCCACCGGCGACACGATCGGCCTGCAACGCAGCCTGTCCAGCTTGAGCATGCAGCAACATCGGCGGCTCAGCGTCAGCGTTCTGTCGGTCGACCGCCCTGCCCTCGCTGAGGACATAACGTGGCAACCGCTGCGTAATGACTGGACTGCGCAACTCAATGAGCTGACGCGGGACGACCACGCCGAATGGCTGCTACCGCTCTACGCCGGCGATGAACTGGCCGAACATGCCCTGTTGCTGTTGGCCGAACGCGCTGCTGCACAGCCTGAACTGGCCTGCTGCTATGTCGATGAGGATCTCTGCGAAAGCGATGGCTACGAGCAGCCACTATTCAAACCCGACTTCAATCTCGACCTGCTGCGCAGCTACCCCTATGTCGGGCGCACGCTGGCGATGAGCCGGAAGGCACTGCTCGCACTGGATGGTCTGAACACGGACTTCGATCAGCTCGCCCACTGCGACTTCATGTTTCGGGTGATCGAGCGTTACGGTGCGCCTGCCGTCGGTCATATCGCCGAGGTGCTTTATCACGCCAGCCTGCCGTATCCGCAATGGCTGGCATCGACCGCCGTGCAGAACCACTCGGCGGCAGTCGTCAGCGCGCATCTGCAGCGACTCGAGATCGCCCATGACATGCTGCCGGGCCCGGTGCCCGGCATGAATCGCGTGCGCTATCTGCATGCGCAGCAGCCACTGGTCTCGATCATTATCCCGACCCGCGATCAGCTGCCCATCCTCAACGGCCTGATCGACAGCTTGCTGGCCAAGACAACCTACCTGAACTACGAGCTGCTGATCGTCGACAACGACAGCCAGGACCCTTCCGCCTGCATCTATCTGGACGGCATCGAACGAATGCAGAGCGAGCAGCTACGCGTGCTTCGCTATCCGCATCCGTTCAATTATTCGGCGATCAACAACTTCGCCGCGGCGCAGGCGCGCGGCGAGTATCTGATCCTGCTCAACAACGATACGGCAGTGTTGCACGAGGACTGGATCGACGCGCTGCTCAATCATGCCCTGCGACCGGAAGTCGGCATTGTCGGCGCCAAGCTGTACTACCCGGACGGCCGCATCCAGCACGGAGGCGTGGTGCTTGGGTTGCGTGGCCCAGCCGATCATCCGTTCATCGGTCAACCGATGGATGCCACCGGATACATGCACAGGCTGCAGGTGGATCAGAACTACACCGCTGTCACCGCCGCCTGCCTGATGATTCGCAAGTCGATCTACGACGACGTAGGTGGTCTCGACGAGCAGGACTTCAAGGTTTCCTACAACGACGTAGATCTGTGCCTCAAGGCGCATCAGGCCGGTTATCTGACAGTGTGGACACCGTATGCGCGGCTCATGCATCTGGGCAGCGTCAGTCAGGCCAACGTCGACAAGACGGCGCAAGAAGCCAAACAGAAACGTTTCCAGGGCGAGCAGCATGCGATGTACCGCAAGTGGCTGCCGCTGCTGGCGCGCGATCCGGCGTACAACCCCAACCTCAGCCTGGATGGCCCGGGCTTCGACCTCGACCAGCGTCGAAGTGTGGCCTGGCAGCCCTTCAGCAAACCCACGGCGCCGCGCATCTACGGCGTGGCGGCCGATGCCAATGGCTGTGGACATTACCGGATACGCCAGCCACTGCTGTCGATGCAACGCGAGGGTATGGCCGAGGGTGTCATCGCCGACGCGCATCTCACGCCGATCTACATGGAACGCTTCGCGCCAGACACTATCGTGCTGCAGCGCCAGCTAACCGATGAACAGCTCAGCATCATGCGCAGCTACAAGGACTTCGTCCGCGCGTTCAAGGTTTACGAGCTGGACGATTACCTGCCTCAGGTGCCGATAAAAAGCGCGTTCCACAAGATCATGCCCAAGGATGTCCTCAAAGTCATCCGCAAGGCCGTGGCGCTGACCGATCGCTTCGTCGTCTCCACTGACGCGCTGGCCGAGCAGTTCGCCGGCCTGCACGAAGATATCCGCGTGGTTCCCAACCGATTGCCTGTCAATTGGTGGGGCGACGTCAGTAGCCAGCGCCGAACCGGTAAAAAGCCGCGCGTCGGCTGGGGCGGCGGGGCCAGTCATCGTGGTGATCTGGAACTCATCGCCGAGGTGGTCCGCGATTTGGCCGACGAAGTCGAATGGGTGTTCTTCGGCATGTGCCCGGACAAGTTACGGCCGTATGTGCACGAGTTTCATCCCGGCGTGCCCATCGAGGAATATCCGCACAAGCTGGCGTCGCTCAATCTCGACCTTGCGCTGGCGCCGCTGGAAGCGAATATTTTCAACGCCTGCAAGAGCAACCTGCGTTTGCTCGAATACGGCGCCTGCGGATTTCCGGTCATCTGCACCGACATCGTCTGCTATCAGAACGAGCTGCCCGTGACCCGGGTGAAGAATCGCTACAAGGATTGGATGACGGCTATCCGCATGCATCTGGACGACATGGACGCCACGGCCAAATCTGGCGACGCATTGCGCGACGCAGTACGTCGGGACTGGATGCTGACGCCAGACAAGCTGCTCGACTGGCGCAACGCCTGGCTACCGAGCTGAGCGGCAGATTCCGATTGAAGGCAAAAAAAAGCCCCGGCATATCGCTACGCCGGGGTTTGGCTTGCGCCGAATCACATGCTGGCTACGCCACTAGCTGATGGCCATTAGTGTATGTAGTTGAACAGACTCAGTCCTTGCACCTTGGCAAACACCTGCTGCGATGCCTGCAGTGCGGTCGATTGCAGCGAAAGGTTGCTGATCGCCGTGGCCATGTCCACGTTTTGCACATCCGACAGTGCGCTTTGGTACGTCACACTGAGTCCGGAGTCGCTGGTCTGCTGATCTTGCAACGTGTCCATCCGGCTGCCCACCGAAACCTGGGTGCTGTTGACGCTGCTCATCGCTTGATTGAGCGACTCAAGTTGACGGTTCATGGTGTTGACGAACGCGGTGGAACTGGAGCCACTCTGCAGCGCGGTGATCATGTTGTTGAGCGTGGTGAATACGTCCTGGTTGTTCGAGCCGGTATCGGCCTGCACGTTCATCGTGTCGCCCGCTGCCGGTGTACCGCTCATGGTGACAGAGACGCCGTTGAAACTGATGCTGCCGCCGTCCTGATAGGTGCCGGTGATCGGATTGCCGCTGGCATCAGTGACCGGATTGCCGGCACTGTCAGTCACGGCATACGTGCCGCCAGCTCCAAACGTGATCGTGTCGTTCACCGGTCCGGCGGCGTTCGCCGCACTCCAGGCACTGGTATCGGTCACGCTGTTGGCACCCACTACCAACGTGCCGGTGTTGCTGGCGGGGGCACTGGCCACGAACGAGCCGTTGCCCGCGGCAAGATTCATGAACACCGAGCTGCCGGGATCGGCATTGGCCACCTGCTGACCTTGTCCGATCGCCGTATAGGCTTGCTGGTCATTGCCGGCATAACTGACGGATCCATTGCCGCTCTGCACGAACGGCGTGGTCGTCGTGCTGGTGCCCGCAAACAGCGCCATGCCGTTGGCGTCGCTGGTATTGGCCAATTGCACCAGCGAGTTGCGCATCTGCGTCAACTGGGTCGCCATATCGCTCATATCGCTGGACGACATCGAGCCATTGATGGATCCCAAGGCAAGGTCGTTCACGCTGTTCAGCAAGTTGCTGACGGAGTCCAGGGTGTTGGTCTCGGTCGACAACCGCGTATTGGCGCTGCCGATGTTGTTCGCGAACCCGGTGTTTTCCGCCAGGATATGGTTGAGCCCGACAATCTGCGATGCGCCGACCGGATTGTCGGATGCGACGTTGATGGCCTTGCTGGTGCTGACCTGGTTCTGGGCGTTGGAGAGCTCGGCCTCCTGGTTCAGCATGGTGTTCAGCGATTGCTGATATATCCAGCTCGTCGAAATACGCATCATGTTTAGCCGTCCTGGATCGCGGTGATCAGACTGGTGAAAAGCTGTTGCGCGGTGGAGATCACCTGCGCCGAGGCTTGATAAGCCTGTTGAAACTGCACGAGGTTCGCGGCTTCCTGATTGATGTTGACGCCCGCGACGCTCTGCTGAGTACTCTGCGCCTGGTTGAATAGATTGGTCTGTGTGGTCAGGTCGGAGGCGGCCTGACTGCCTGCTGTGCCGATCTGCGTCGTGAGGTTGGCGTAGCTGTTCACTACCGACGTCTTGCCGCCATTCAACACGCCGACATCGGACAGTCCGGCCAGCGACGTGGCATTCGAGCCGTCGTTGAGTCCGTTGGTGTTGGCCGCCACGCTGAAACTGTCGCCACTGGCGGGGGTACCACTCAGGGTCAGGCTCCAACCGTCCGCGGTGATCGGCTGCCCGGCGGTATACGTACCGGTCGTCGTGTTGCCGTTGCCATCGGTAACGGTATAGGCACCGCCCGCACCAAACTTCACGCTGGCACCGGCCAGCAGGTTCGCGTTGGTCGCATTGCTGACGCTGATCGAACCGACCTTGCCCGTTCCGGTATTGGCACTAGCCGCCGTAGCGGTCAGCGCAGCTGCCGCTGCAATGCCGTTGGGATCGGTCATGCTTACCGCCAGCGAGTTGGCAGCGTTGCGGGTGGGTTGGATCTCGTAGCTATCACCCTTTTGCGCCGTGCCAGAGACGCCGAAAGTCAAACCGTCGGCCGATAGCGAGCCGTCGGGATTGGCCGTCAGCGGCACGCTCTGTCCACCCGTCGTGTTCAGGCTCCAGCCGTTGGTGCCCGTACCGGTTCCGGTATAGCTCAAGATGTAGTCGGAGCTGGTCAGTTGGGAAACGCTGCTGATCGACGCCGTTACCGTTGCCCCGCCGGTCGAGTTGTTGCTCGAAGGCAGCACGGCTGGCGAGCCCACGCTGAAAATCGGTTGCCCCTGTTTGCCATTCAGATCCAGCCCCTGTGCCTGCTGCCCATTGACGCTGGAGGCGAGCGCGAGCGCCGACTGGCCCAGCGCATTCTGCGCGGGTTGAAGAACGTTGCTGCGATAACTGATCAGCGCCCCCAGCGTGCCACCGGTGAGCTGCGACGTGATGTCGTTGCCAGCACTATCGAAGACATCGGTACTGGTCGGATCGTACTGATTGCTTCCCGCGGTCAGTGCGTAGGCTTGCGTGCCGCTGACCAGCGCCTGGCCAGCGGACGTATAGACGCTGACCGAGCCATTGCTCTCGGTCACGGCGGACATGCCGGTGAGGCCGGCGAGCTGTTGCACCAGACTGTCGCGCTGATCGAGCAGACTGTTCGGCGCGCCGCTGGGGGTGGCTTCGCCAATCTGACCGTTGAGGGTCGCGATCTGTGAAGCCAGGTTGTTGATGCTGGTAACGGTGCCGCCGATCTGACTGTTGACCGAGGTCGATTGCTGCGCCAGCTGTTGGCCGAGCGTGTTGTATACGCTTGCCACCGACGTGGCGCCACCAAGCGCCGCCGCGCGCGTCGATGACGTACTCGGCGAACTGGCGACGCTGCTGAAGCCGCCATAGAAATTATCCAGCGCAGTCTGCAGATTGCCGCTGTTGCTCAGCAGGCTGTTGAGCGTGCCGGTCAGACCGCTCATGGTCGTCGCGCTCTGCAGACCGGAATTGCTGCTCCACACGGCACTCGTCAAAAATTGGCTGTAAGCGCGCTGCACACTAACGACGTCCACGCCGCTGCCAATGGTCAGCCGGCCGTTGTTTTGTGTGATGGACTCCGCCTGATTCACACTCTCATCGCTATAGCCGACGGTACCGGCGTTGGCGATGTTGTTGCTGACGGTACTCAGTGCAACCTGGGCCGCATTGAGCCCCGAGATGCCGATACTGATCATGCTTGACATGGAGCGTTCCTTTAAAACTTAAGCTACGGGTGTACCGACGTCGTGGGCCATGCTCAGGGTTTCGGCACGGAGGCTGCGTTCTTGAGTGCATCGAGCGCCTGGCGCATCAGCGGACTGTTGGCGATCGCGGTCAACTTGGTCGCGTATTCCGGATCGGTGGCGTAACCGCCGTCCACCAAGGCCCATGCATACCCGAGCACATCGTCACCACGGCCGATGGCATGCGCATAGCGGGGATCCTTGCCGATCAGATCCGCATAATCGGCCAGCGAGTCGCCTGGCGAGTTATAGGAACGGAACTGCGCCTGCTTGCGCACGGCGATCCCATCTTCGTATTCCACCGTGGGCACACTGACCTTGGAGCCATCCCAGCTGCCGCTGGCCTTGATCCCGAACAGGTTGAAGCTGCTGCTGCCATCCGGATGCGTGGGCATGTGTTTGCCCCACTGCGTCTCCAACGCGGCCTGCGCCAGCACGGCGCGCAACGACAACCCCAGGTGTTTGGCCACAACGCTGGCCTGTGGTGCCAGCTCGCGCACAAATTGCTCCGCGTCGTCAGGCACCCACGCCATCAAGGCGCGACCTGCCGAGCGCGTCGCATCGGCCACCTCATGCAAACGCTGCCGCCAGCCCTCCACCAGGCCGGCCGCACCGGGATCGATCGTTCCCACCTTATTTCCGCCAACCTGCCCGCCGTGACCTCCCAGCTGATGCACCAGCAGATCGGCGATACCCAGACCCTTGCCGTGCTGAGAAAGGTTGAGCGAGAGTTGCTGGTCGAACATGTCGCGCCATTGATCGCCGGCCTGACTATCGAACATGGAGTCGCCGAAGCTGGCGTTCGCGTCGCGCATCGACTTCAACATCATCTGGGTGAAGATCGATTCGAATTGCTTGGCCACCGCGGGCAACGTGGCGCTGCTGTCGGTCTCGGCCTGATGACGCAAGGCACCGAACCCGGACAAATCAGTCCAGGTATTGAGACTCTGCGCACCGGCGTCGCCCACTGCACCCATCAGATGACCACCAGCTCGGCGTGCAGCGCGCCGGCTTGTTTGAGTGCCTGCAGAATCGAAATCAGATCATTCGGCGTGGCACCGACCTGATTCACCGCACGCACGATCGAATCGAGGCTGACCCCTGGGCCGAACTTGAACATATGTCCACCATCCTGGCTGATCGACACATTGCTTTCGGGAACGACCGTGGTCTGACCTTTGCTGAAAGCGGCGGGCTGGCTGACCTGTGGCTGCTCACTGATGGTGACCTGGATCGAGCCATGCGCGACGGCGGCGGCGGTAACCCGCACGTCCGAACCAATGACGACGGTGCCCGTGCGTGAATTGACCACGACGCGCGCCGGCGCATCGCCGGGCTGAACATCCAGCGATTCGATCGCGCCAAGCCACGGCACGCGCTGACCCGGATCGACCGGTCCCCGCACGGATACCGAGCCTCCGTCCAACGCACGTGCCGTGCCCGCACCGTAGACGTGATTGATGGCGTCGGCGATACGTCCGACGGTGATGTAGTCAGCGGTATCCAGATTCAAAACCAGATCGCCAGCGGTATTGAACGAGGACACCACCGAGCGCTCGACCGTCGCCCCATTGGGCACGCGGCCACTCGCCGAAATATTGATCTGCACGCTGGAGCCGCTCTTGCCCTGCGCACTGATGCCGCCGACCACCACGCTGCCCTGCGCAATCGCATAGACGTTGCCGTCAGCACCGCGCAGCGGCGACATCAGCAATTCGCCACCGCGGATACTCTTGGCGTTACCGATCGACGCCACCGTGACATCGATCGCCTGACCGGGCTTGGCAAAAGGTGGCAGTTCGGCCGTGATCGTTACCGCCGCAGCGTTTTTCAACTGCGGCTGGATCGTGGTCGGCACCGAAACGCCGAACTGCTTGAGCATGTTTTCCAGGCTCTGCGTGGTGAACGGCGCCTGGGTGGTCTGATCGCCCGTACCATCGAGACCAACGACCAGCCCGTAGCCGATCAGTTGATTGCTGCGCACGCCGGCGACTTGCACCAGATCGCGAATTTTGTCGGCGTGCGCCGGCGGAATCAGCGCCAGCCAGGACAGCAGCACGGCGATTAGCGCGCCGACCGATGATCGCTTCAAGCAGCGGATGCTCATCAGTAGGGCATCCATTTGGAATTGAAAAAGCGCGCCAGCCAACCCTGCGTATTGGCATCAGCCAGAGTGCCGCGGCCGGTGTAGGCGATACGCGCATCCGCAACGCGGGTGGAATCCACCGAATTGTCCTGCTCGATATCCTGCGCGCGCACGATGCCGGAGATACGCACCAGTTCCTGGCCCTGATTGATCGTCAGCCACTTCTCGCCACGCACCAGCAGGTTGCCGTTGGAAAGGCGCTGCGCCACCGTCACCGTCAGCTGGCCGCTCAACTGGTTGCTCTGCGTGCTGCTGCCGGCACCGTCGAAACTGTTGGCGGAGTTGGCCGTGGTATTGGCCGCCGCGCCGCCATGGATGCTCAGCGTATGACCCAGGATCTGCGGCGCGCCAATCTGGTTCTGGTCGGTCTTGCTGGTACTGGTTTCGGATTTCTTGCTGGCCTGAGTGCTCTCGACCAGGTTGATCGTGAGAATGTCGCCGATGCGATGCGCACGCGCGTCTGCAAACAGCTCCATGTTCTGCATGTCGTGGTAGATCGCGCCGTCGGTCTGGGTCGGCGCGGGCGGCTCGGCCGGCGGGGTGGCGGCCCAGTCGGTGTCCTCGTGTTTTTTCGACTGCATCGCACAGCCGGCCAGGGTGGCCAACACCAGCACCATGGCGACACGCGCAAATAGAGACGGATACTGCATGGCCAGGCTCAGGTCTTGTTGATGACGAACTGCAACATGTCGTCGACGGCGCTGATCGACTTGGAGTTCATTTCGTAAGTACGCTGGGCCTCGATCATGTCGACCATCTCCTCCACCACATTGGTGTTGGAAGACTCCAGCGAACCCTGCGACACCGTGCCCATGCCGTTGACGCCCGGTTGCCCGGTCTGCGCCGTGCCACTGGATTCGGTTTCCAGATAGAGGTTCTGACCCATCGACTGCAGACCTGCCGGATTGATGAAATTGGCCAGCTGCAGCACGCCGATCTGGGTGGGTTTGGTCGAACCATTGCTCGTCGCACTGACGGTGCCATCGGTGCCGATGGTGACGCTACCGACGTTGGACGGCAGCGTGATCGCCGGCACCAGCGGATAGCCATCGGACGTGACGAGTTGCCCGGTGGAATCCTGATGCAGCGATCCGTCGCGGGAATACGCCACGGTACCGTCCGGCAGGCTCACCTGAAAAAATCCGGTGCCCTGGATCGCCACATCCAGCGGGTTTCCGGTCTGCGTCGGCGCACCCTGCGTGAAGAGCTTTTCGCTGCCCGCTACCTTCACGCCAGTACCAAGCAACAGGCCCGATGGCGATTGGGTCTGCTCGGTGGTCTGGCTGCCCGGCTGGCCTTCGTTCTGATACATCAGATCCTGAAACGCTGCGCGCGATGCCTTGAAGCCGGTCGTGCTGGCGTTCGCCAGATTGTTCGAAATGACGTCCATCTGCGTCTGCTGCGCATCGAGGCCCGTCTTGGCAATCCATAGTGAAGAGAACATCGCTTACCCCTGAGTCATGCGTGCAGAGCGGCTGAAATCAGCTGGTCTGCAGAAGTTTCATACTGTCGTCGGAATCGTCTTCGGCGGTTTTGATCGAACGCACCTGCATTTCGTACTGACGCGACAACGAAATCATTTTCACCAGCTCCGACGATGGATTGACGTTGCTTGCCTCCAATGCGCCCGGTGCCAGCGACACCGTGGGATCCGCATCGGCCTCGCTGCCGTCCGCCAGACGCATCAACCCATCCGTACCTTCAGTGAGCTGCGTCGGATCAGGGTTCACCAGCTTGATCTGACCCACCGCCGCAACCGTGTTGGGCCCCTGGCCCATCGGCACGGTGGAAATCGTGCCGTCGCTGCCGATGCTGATCTGTGCACTGTCGGGCACATTCACCGGCCCCGCCGTGCCGAGCACAGGATTGCCGCGGCCATCAGTCAGGCTTCCATCGGGGCCGAGCTGCAGATCACCTGCCCGCGTATAAGCCTCGCTGCCGTCGGCACCCTGCACCGCGATCCAGCCGGACCCCTTGATCGCAACATCCAGCGAGCGACCGGTCTGCTGGATCGCGCCTGGCGAATAGTCCTTGCCAACGCCTTGAGCGACCGCATTGACGCGGGTCTGCGCACCGGGTCCGAGGACCGGCAGGCTCTGGAACTCGGCGAGCTCGCTTTTGAATCCGACCGTGGATGCGTTGGCCAGGTCGTGGCTCACCGCATCCTGTGCACGCATGGTCTGCGTGGCGCCGGTCATCGCAATGTATACGGAGCGATCCATGATTATCGATTAGTGGTTAACGGCCTGGATCAACGTTTGAGTCAGCGAGTCGCTGGTACTCAACATTTGCGAGTTGGCCTCGTAGTCCTGTTGCGCCTGGATCATGTCGACCAGCTGCGCGGTGGTATCGGACGTGTTGGAGGTTTCCAGCGTACCCGACTGGATACCACCGAATTCACCGACACCGGCCGTGCCCATGATCGCGGAACCCGACGTACTGGTGGCCGCCCATGTGGTGTTGCCGAGCTGGCTCAGCCCCTGCGGATTGGTGAAGTTGGCCATGGCGACCTGCCCGAGCTGGACCGTCTGATTATTCGAGTAGAACGCCGTGACGATACCGTTCGCATCGATATCCACGTTTGACAGGGTGCCCGCCTGAACACCGTTTTGATTGGCGGGCCCGGGTGAATACGCGGTACCGAACTGAGTGGTGTTGGCCAGATTGACCGTCATCGTGGCCGGGAACGCGGCACCGTTGGTGGGCTGCACCGGGGTAAACGTGAGATTGCCGCTGGCCGGTGTGGTCATGACGCCGGACGAATTGAACGCGACCGCCTGCGAGCCCGCACTCTGCCCATCGATATAGAGATTCGCGTTCCACGCGTTGTTGCCGGTTTTGACGTAATACACCGTAGCCGAGTGCGAACCGCCCTGGGAGTCGTAGATCTTCAGGGAGCTGCTGTTGGTGAAGCTGTTCGCGTCGGTCGGGCTGAACGGTGTGTCGGCCGGCAGCGCTGCGTCGGCCGGCAGGTTGTCGCTGATGCTGATGTTGCTGGTTGCGCTGGCGTTGCTCTGCGCGGTGTTGAGCTGGAGGTTCGTCAGCGTACTCGTATCGAATCCGCCCGCCGCGTTCGGCGGATAGACCTGCAGATTGGATCCATCGGTCGTCTGCACGAAGCCAGTGGGCGCCTCATGGAATGAACCGTCACGCGTGTATTGGACGCCACTGCCATTGTTGATCGCGAAGAAGCCGTTGCCGTTGATGGCCAGATCAAGACTGTTGCTGGTGGTTTCGAAACCACCCTGAGTGAATTGCTGCGCCACGCCGGTCAGCTCTGCGCCTTCACCGACCGCGGTCGCACTCAGGTTGCTGCCGGTGACCGCGTAGATATCGGCGAACTGCGCGGTTGAGCCCTTGAAGCCCACGGTGCCGGCGTTGGCAATATTGTTGGCGATGACATTGAGATCGGACTGAGCCGCATTGATACCGCTGAGCGCCTGATTGAGAGCCATGCTGGATTCCTCGAAAAGTAATTGCGGCTAGTGCCGACGTCAGTTGATCTGTGCGACCTGGCTCAGCGGCACGCCGCCAATCCCTGCCACTTGTAAATAGGTGCCCGTGCTGCTGCCGCCATAACCGACACCGGTGACCGAACCGGCGGCGTAAGTAGAGAGCGCGGCACTGTTGCCAC
>JBAPPP010000466.1:0-1641 GCA_049280175.1 Rhodanobacter sp. | reverse complement strand
CGGCTGCACCCAGCCACGCCGGCTGGCCGCCCGATCGGTGGCGCGCCGCGTCGCCGAGGAGCTCGGTAGCCAGGTTGGCGACATCGTGGGTTTCCAGGTGCGCTTCAACGACCAGATGTCCGAGCGCAGCCTGATCAAGTTCATGACCGACGGCATCCTGCTCGCCGAGACGCAGGGCGATCCCTGGCTGTCGAGCTACGACACCATCATCATCGACGAGGCGCACGAGCGCAGCCTCAATATTGATTTCCTGCTCGGCTATCTCAAACGGTTGGCAGTGAAGCGGCCGGAGTTGAAGATCATCGTCACCTCGGCGACGATCGACACGGCGCGCTTTGCCGAACACTTCGACGGCGCTCCGGTGGTTGCCGTGGAAGGACGTGCGTTTCCGGTGGAAGTGCGTTGGCGGTCGCTGGATGCCGTCGCGCCGGTAGGAGCGCACCCTGTGCGCGATGCTCTTCCTGCAGCACCGGCGAAGAGCCATCGCGCACAGAGCGCGTCCCCGCATAGGGCGCGCGATGCGTTTCAGCAGGGCAGTGCCGAACACATCGCGGCGGTGCTGGATGAAATCAGCCATGACGATCCCCGCGGCGATGTACTGATTTTCCTGCCCGGCGAACGCGAGATCCGCGACGCGCATCTGCTGCTGTCGCGCCGACAGTATCGCGAGACGGAAATCATGCCGCTGTACGCGCGGCTGTCCGCCGGCGATCAGGACCGCGTGTTCAAACCCGGCATCAAGCGCCGCGTGGTGCTGGCGACCAATGTGGCCGAGACCTCGCTCACCGTGCCGCGCATTCGCTACGTGATCGACACGGGCACGGCGCGGGTGAAGCGTTACAGCCAGCGCAGCCAGCTCGAACGGCTGCACGTAGAGCCGATCTCGCAGGCTGCCGCCGATCAGCGCAAGGGACGCTGCGGCCGAGTGGCGGCTGGCATTTGCTATCGGTTGTATGACGAGGCCGATTACGCCAGCCGCGCCGCCTATACCGATCCTGAGCTGCTGCGCTCGTCGCTGGCCAACGTGATCCTGCGCATGCTGGCGTTGCAGCTTGGCGAGGTGGAGGATTTCCCGTTTCTGGAAGCGCCGGATCCGCGTGTGGTGGCGGACGGTTACCGGCGTCTGGCGGAAATTTCGGCCATCGACGAGACGCGCAAACTCACCGCGATCGGGCGCGTGCTCGCACGGCTGCCGATCGACGTGCAGCTGGCGCGGATGCTGGTCGAAGGCGAAAAGCTGCACAGCCTGCGCGAGTTGCTGACCATCGTCAGCTTCCTCAGCGTGCAGGATCCGCGCGAACGCCCGTCCGACGCGCGTCAGCAGGCGGATGCCGCGCATGGGGCTTTTGCCGATCCGAAATCCGATTTCGTCGGTGTGCTGAATCTGTGGCGCGAGTACCACACGGCGCACGAGGAACTCACCCAATCGAAATTGCGCGATTGGTGCTCGAGGCATTTTCTCAGCTTCATGCGCATGCGCGAATGGCGTGAATTGCATCGACAGCTGCTGCTTGTCGTGCAAGAGCTGGGCTGGCGACATGACGTCGTTGCGCCGTCCCCCGCTGTTGCCCCCTCTCCCCCTGGGGTGAGGGGGGCAGCCGCACGCTCTGCTCCTCCTCCTGCTCGCAGGGGGAGGTTGGG
>JBAPPP010000465.1:0-1628 GCA_049280175.1 Rhodanobacter sp. | reverse complement strand
CGCTGATACTGCCCTCGCGTGATTTCAGTCCAGGCCACGGCGTGCTCCTCGGTGTCTTCGCAAACACGAGAGAATCGCAGCCGCTGAAATCACGCAACCTCTCTGCGTACTGATGCTGTGGCAAAGCACCGTCGGAGCACGGCAGACCGCAACCGCTTGAAGCGACTCACACTATCGTTCTTAAGTCGTTCCGGGTCAGCCTCTTATACACGTCGAACCACCCGTGTTCCGGTCCCGGTCCGAGCAACGCCAAACAATTTCCCAGGTGTTCGTGCCTTTCGCAGAAATCCAGTATCCCCCGGAATCGAGACGGCGTCGCACGATCTGCGGCGGCCTTCTGGACGGTAATACTGAAGGGCGCGATGAACCGTTGGATATAGTTGTCATCGGTGAATTCGAAGATTGACCCCACCGTTATGGTGGTGCCGAAATCAAGGAAGAACAGACAACCGCTTAGCAGTCGAAGTGTCTCCTCTGCGTAAGCTTTCACGGTTTCCGCATCATTTTGCGCCGGGCTGGACAGTCTGGATCTTGTCGAACATGCGAAACGGCAACGATCTGCCGCCGAACTGCACCGCGAACCGACCGTCCGGATAGTTCACCACGTCCACCTTCCGGCGCACCAATGGCGTCGGCTCCAGGATCAGCATCATCCGGTCGTAGTGCAGCGTGAGGTTCTGCGTTACGGTTCGTTGCTCGCGCCAGGCCAGAATTTCATCCAGATCGTCCGCCGCGGTCAGCTTCCGATGCAGATCTTTGGCGTTCGCCGGTTCTCGGCCGAAACGGGCCTTGTGGCTGGCAATGAAACCCGGCAGCCAGGTATTCGCCGCCTCCATCGAGGATATCCCGGCGAGGCGCAGTTCCTTCACCAACCGGTCCTGCAACGTGCCGAACGCACGTTCCACCCGACCTTTGGCCTGCGGGCTGTTGGCACAGATGATGTCGATGTTCAGTGCCTCCAGCGCGCGACCGAACTGGGTGACGCGCTCACCGCCTTCGCCGTTGTTCACACGGAAGATGTTGTGTTTGTCGCTGTAGAACGCGACTGGTTTGCCATGTGCCTGCAAGTAGGCACGCGTCGTCCGGAAATAGTCGAAGGCCGATTCCGAGGCGACGAACCGCAGTATCATCAGCCGGCTCGTCGCGTCGTCGACAAACGCCAGCAGCGTACATACAGCGCCACGGTCCTCAAACCAGGCGTGCTCCGAGCCGTCGATCTGCACCAATTCGCCCACGCAGTCACGCCGCCGACGCGGCTGGTGCGGGGAGGGCAGGCGATGGCGACGGTCTTCCCACAGTCCATCCGCCATCATCCACTGGCGTAGGGTCTCGACGCCCACGCGGAGGCCATGCCGCGCCACCAGCTTCTCCGCCGCGAGCGTCGGACCGAAATCAGCGTAATGCTTACGCATCAGCGCCAAGACGGTGCGGTGGAATGTCTCACCGTGGCGGTTGCTCGGGCGACCACGCTTGCGTGACACAACGGCGGTCGGGCCATCGGTGGCAAACGCCCGCCGCAGTCGATACACTTGGCGTCGCCCCAGCCCTACCAAGGTGCTTGCCGCATCAACCGTCAGTCGCCGGTCAGACAAATCAATCAGCACGCGCAGCCGGGTCAGCTCCCGCTC
>JBAPPP010000464.1:0-5027 GCA_049280175.1 Rhodanobacter sp. | reverse complement strand
TCGCGCACAGGGTGCGCTCCTACAACAACATCTTCGCCGCCGCTCTGCGCGATAATGCCCGCATGAACACGATAGCCACAACCAGCGCCGCGCAGGCGCAACAGGAGATCGCCGAGGAGTACGCGTTCTTCGGCGACTGGACCGAGCGTTACCAATACCTGATCGACTTGGGCAAGCAACTGCCGTCGTTCCCCGAACAGTGGAAGACCGAGGAAAACCGCGTGCACGGTTGTCAGTCGATGGTCTGGCTAGTGCCGAGCGGCGATGCGCTGAGCATGCATTTCGAGGCGATCAGCGATTCGGCGATCGTGTCCGGCTTGATCGCCCTGGTCTTGCGGGTGTATTCGGATCGCCCCGCACAGGAAATCGTCGACACCGAGCCGCAGTTCATCGCCACGATCGGGCTGGCCAAACATCTCTCGCCCACCCGCTCCAACGGACTCGCCGCCATGCTGGCAAAACTGAAGACCCATGCGGCGCAGGCGCTGGCCTGAGTCGTAGCGACACGGCGGTTCATCGTCCCGCTGCTATCCGTCTCAAAAAAGCGAAGCCCCGCAACAGGCGGGGCTTCGGTGTTGCAGCAGGCCTCTGGAGCTCAGTCGCCCATCTGCTTCTGCAGGTGCTCGCGGCGCTCCTGCGCATCCAGCGATAGCGTCGCAATCGGGCGGGCATCGAGGCGTTCGACACCGATTTCTTCGTCGGTCTCTTCGCAAAAACCGTAACTGCCTTCTTCGATCCGGCGCAGCGCCTTGTCGATCTTGGAGATCAGCTTGCGGTAGCGATCGCGGGTACGCAGTTCCAGCGAGTTCTCGGTTTCGCGAGTCGCACGCTCGGCCTCGTCACCCACGTCACGCACCTCGTCGCGCAGGTTGTCCATGGTCTGTCGTGACTCTTCCACCAGCTGATCGCGCCAGTCGCGCAGCTTGTTGCGGAAGTAGGCCAGGTGCTGCGGGTTCATGTACTCCTCATTACTGGAGGGGTGATAACCCTTGGGCAGGTTGATGGTACTGGTGGAGGGCAGCGCGTAGCGGCCGTCTTCACGAGTGATCCCGTTGTCGAGTTTTTTTGTAGCCAGTTTATTCATTGAGGACGGCGAATTTTTCTGATGTGTGTTGGAGGATGCATGACGCGCGGTGGCCGGAGCCGATCGCGGTGTCACCATGGCAGTGGCGCTCGCCACCTTGCCTTTGAAAAGGTTGGTCGCGGGTGCCGGGGATGTGCTTTTTGGTGCAGCCTGAACCGGTACGGCCTTGGCGGTCGGCTTGACGGATGCGGCCTTGATCGGTTGGGCGGGTTTGCTGACGGGTTTAGCCGCTGGTTTCGCAGCGTGCTTGACCGGCGCGGCGGCCTTCTTCGCCACCGGCTTCACAGCGACTTTCTTTGCGGCAGGCTTCTTCACGGCGGATGGCTTGACCACGGCTTTGTGGGCTGGCCCCTTCTTGGCAGGTTGCTTGTTGGGTTTGGCGACAACTTTCTTTGCCACCACCTTCTTTGCTGGAGGCTTCTTGGCGGGACTGGCTTTTTTCGGTTGCGGCTTGGACACGGCGGAAGTTTTCTTGGACACGGGCTTGGCGACGACTTTCTTGGCTGCAGGCTTGGCCGCAGGCTTTTTCACCGCCACCGGCTTCGCCGCAGCCTTCTTGGCAGGCTTGGCCGCAGCGTGGGCAGTCTTGGTTGGTGCCTTGGTGGTGCTCTTCACACTACGCCCCTTTGTGGCAGCCGCTCTCGATTTGCCGGCTTTGGCGGCATGCGCCTTGGCCGAAGTCTTGCCTCTTTGCGCCTTGGCGCCGGTTGAACTCTGCGTCGTTTTCGCCATATCCCTTCACCGTTTTTGGCCGTGGCGGCCGGGTGTTATAGCCCAAGTGTCCTACACCAGCAAGCCCGCATCTGGAATACTTGTACCACTACATGCCGCAAGTTGTGCCGGCAACGTGAATGTCTTGACCAAATTGATACTGTGGTTGCTCCGTTTGTACAAGCGTTGGCTCAGTCCGTTGCTCGGGCCGAGCTGCCGCTTCCATCCCAGCTGCTCAGATTATGCACGGATTGCCGTTACGCGCTTCGGTCCGTGGCGCGGCAGCCTGCTGGCGGGTTGGCGGCTGCTACGCTGTCAGCCATTGTGCACCGGTGGCGAAGATCCGGTGCCCGAATACTTCCATTATCCACCTTGCCGTTGCCCAGGAGATTCCCCCGATGTCCACTGACTGGCTGATCAAAAACGCCGAACTGGTCAACGAAGGCCGCCGCTTTCACGCCGACCTGCGCGTGAAGGACGGCCGCATCGAGACGATTGCCGGCGATCTCGACGGTCGCCCCGGCGAACAGGTGATCGACGCCAGCGGCCTGTGGCTGCTGCCCGGAATGATCGACGACCAGGTGCATTTCCGCGAACCCGGCCTGACCCACAAGGCCGACACCTGGCATGAGTCGCGCGCCTGCGCGGCCGGCGGCATCACCAGCTTCATGGAAATGCCGAACACCAGGCCGCCGGCGCTCGACCGCGACACGCTGGAGGCGAAGTACGCCCGCGCCGCGGAGACCTCGGCGGTGAACTACGCCTATTACATGGGCGCCAGCAACGACAACCTGGAGGCGATCCGCGCGCTGGATCCGAAGGCCGCGCCGGGCGTGAAAGTGTTCATGGGCGCTTCCACCGGCAATATGCTGGTGGACAATCCGGAAACGCTCGACGGCATCTTCCGCGACTGCCCCACCCCGATCATCACGCATTGTGAAGACACCCCGATGATCGACGCGCTGCACGCGAAGGCGCGCGAAAAGTACGGCGATGACATCCCCGCATGGGAGCACCCGCTGATCCGTTCGCGCGAGGCCTGCATCAAGTCGACCCGGTTGGCGATCTCGCTGGCGCAGAAACATGGCACCCGCCTGCACGTGCTGCACATCTCCACCGCCGATGAGCTGGCGCTGTTCCAGCCCGGCCCGGTCAAGGGCAAAAAGATCACCGCGGAAACCTGCGTGCACTTCCTGCACTTCGACGACCGCGACTACGAACGACTCGGCTTCCTGATCAAGTGCAACCCGGCGATCAAGACCGCCGCCGACCGCGAGGCGATCATCAAGGCGCTAGCCGAAGGCCGTATCGACGTGCTGGCCACCGATCACGCGCCGCACCTGCTGGAAGAGAAGGCACAGAAATACGATAACGCCCCGTCCGGCCTGCCGCTGGTGCAGTTCGCGCTGCAGGCGGCACTGCAGCGGGTGTTCGAAGGCAAGCTGACGCTGGAACGAGTGGTCGAATCCGTCACCCATGCACCGGCCACGCTGTTCGACGTGGAGCACCGCGGTTACCTGCGCGAAGGCTATGCGGCCGACCTGGTACTGGTCGATCCGAACAAGCCGCACACGGTGACCCGCGCCGAAGTACTGTCGAAGTGCGGCTGGTCCCCGTTCGAAGGCGAAACCTTCCACAGCTCGATCATCAGCACTTTCGTCAACGGCCAGCGTGTGTGGGATGGCGCGAAGGTTGACGAGAACGTGCGTGGGCAGCGGCTGACGTTTGCTCGATGAGACTGGTTGCGCGTGTGCGCGCAACGCAATAAATCACTGAGGCAGCGTACTGAGAACGCTGCTTACCGGCTTTGCGTCATCGCAGATGACGCACCCGAGTGCGGGCAGGATGCCCGGCGTTCTTCGGAGCCCCTGTGCGGTGAGGACGAAACGCTCTGCAAGCGAAACAGCAGATCGCAGGAATGCGGCAGGTATAGCGCAAGGCACTGGGCCCCTGCCTTCGCAGGGGTGACGAAAGATTTGGCGATCTCGCGAGCACCCGCCTCTCATCCCAACCTTCTCCCCGTTGGGGAGAAGGAGCAGTTACGGTGTCGAGCCGTAGCCGCCGGCTACGCCCTTGCTGGCATACGCCACGGCATCGTGTGGATGCAGGCTTTCCTGGTGTTCAACGCGGATGTGGAAATCGGTGAGGCGATCATCAGCGTCGAGCGTCTTCTGGATGCGTCGCGCAGCGTCCTCGCAGAACATCAGGTTGCTGCCGTTGGCGAGCGCGAATGCCTGTTCGTCCTCGCGCTTCACCGCAGTCTGCACCGGCGTGCCGAGTGCGTGTTCGACGCGATCGATCAAACCGATCAGATCGAAGCCGGCGTTCGGTGCCGGACGGACGCGCAGGCAGGCCACGCTGCGCTGCGCATGCGGCGTGGCGATGATGCCCTGCTCGCTACCGAGCCAGGCCAGCACGGCGGCATGATCGAGTGGCTTGCCGGAATCGAAATCCTTGGCGAACTGGTCCTGGATCAGCTGACGCGATAGCGCGGCGGATGCTGGACAGGTTGAGGAATACACCACCTCGGTACCGAGTTCGAGCAGGAAGGCATCGCCCGTCAGGCTCGCCTGGATGGTGACCGGATACGCACGCCAGCCGCTGTTCTCACTGCGCAAGGCCGGGCGACGCACCAGGTGTTCGAAACGAATGCTGAGGCAGGCGCGGTCGGCCAGATCCTTGTGCGAATCGAGAAAACCCTGCAGCAAAGCATGCAGCGACTCGGAGGTCAGCGTCTGCGTGCTCAGCGCCTGTTCGACCTGCAGGTACAGCCGCGACATGTGGATGCCGCGCTTGTCCGGCCGCTTCAGGTTGACAAACGCGCCGACCTTGGCGCTTGCCCGCTGTACTACGCCGTCACCGGCATCGAAATGGACGGGTACCTGGATGTCGGCCATGCCGACCCAGTCCAGCGCCCCAGCAAGATGCGGCTGCGCGTGAACGGCAACGTCGGGCAGCAGACGGACGGTATTTTCCTGGTTCGGCATCGGTAGGTCCTGACGTCGACGAATGACTCGCCGAGAAGAACATCAATCTTGGGGCAAATGAGGCAGCGCACAATAGTGCTGTGGCGGAAACACTGCGTCTCAGGTCGTGCTGGCCAGCTGCCGGCGCCATGCGCGGGCGGCCTGCCACGCCCTCAGTGTGGTGGCGAATCCGGTGCGCGGCTGGCCTACTTGCAGCGTGGCCAAGGCATCGCTTGCGTGCGTGGCGCGCCGCGCCAGATGGTTGC
>JBAPPP010000463.1:0-1684 GCA_049280175.1 Rhodanobacter sp. | reverse complement strand
GGCTGATGCCGAGCAGCGTCGGCAGCTGAGGGGCACGCATCATCTGGTCGCCAGTGGTGCTACCACGTGGCACGGCTTTGCCAGCGCCATTTTCGATCAGGCAGCCGCACATGGCTTGATCGCGCGAAAACCGCAGGTGATCCCGATAACCACGGTCGACTTCCCCACGCCAGCCGTACGCCCGGCGTGGTCACTGTTGGACAACAGCGGCTTTCAGCAACATTTTGGATTCTTTCTGCCCGACTGGCAGAATGGTTTGCGCGAAGTAATGACGCAATTGACGAACGCAGGACAATGAACTCATGTTGATACCCCTCATCCTCAGCGGTGGCAGCGGCACCCGGCTATGGCCTGTGTCACGTAAGAACCTGCCTAAGCAGTTCCTCGTATTGGCCGGCAACGGCACGCTGTTCCAGCAAACATTGGCCCGCACCCGACAGCTACCCGAGGTAACTGCACCCATCGTGGTGGCCAGCGAGGATCACCGCTTTCTCGCTGCCGATCAGTTGCTCGAAATTGGCATTCGGGACGCCACCATCGTGCTGGAGCCGCTGGCGCGCAATACCGCTCCGGCAATCGCGCTGGGCGCCTTGCAGGCGCAACAGCGCGACGCGGATGCGCTGTTGCTGGTGCTGCCGGCCGATCATCTGATCGGCGACACCGCGGCCTTTGTCGCGGCGGTGACGCAAGCGATGCCCTTAGCCGAGCAGGGCTGGCTGGTGACGTTTGGCATCCGCCCGGATCGGCCGGAAACGGGATTCGGATATATCCGCCGTGCGGAGGCGATCGGCGGTGACGGTTACCGGGTGGAGCAGTTTGTCGAAAAGCCGGACTTGACCACGGCCGAATCCTATCTGGCCGATGATGGCTACGACTGGAACTCCGGAATGTTCCTGTTCAAGGCCTCGCGCTATCTGGAAGAACTGGCCGAGCACGCGCCGGCAATGCTGGCTGCCGTGCGTGAGGCCCACGCGAATGCATCGGCCGACCTGGATTTCGTGCGGATCGATCACGACACCTTCGCGCGGGTACCCGACAACTCGATTGACTATGCAGTCATGGAGAAGACTCGGCACGCCGCCGTGATTCCGGTCAGCTGCACCTGGAGCGATATCGGTTCGTGGTCGGCGCTATGGTTGACCGGCGACAAGGATGCCGAAGGCAATCTGCGCGAGGGCGACACGCTCAGCATCGACAGCCGCAACTCACTGCTGCGTTCGCATGATCGCCACCTCCTGGCGACCGTCGGCATCGACGACCTGATCGTGGTCACCACACCAGATGCCACCTTGGTCGCCCATCGCGATGCCGCACAGGATGTGAAGAAGATCGTCGAACAACTCAAGGCCTCCGGCCGCACCGAGCATTCGCTGCACCGAGTCGTGCACCGACCATGGGGAAGCTACGATTCGCTGGAAGCCGGCGATCGCTTTCAGGTCAAGCGCATCGTAGTCAAACCTGGCGCATCGCTCAGCCTGCAGAAACATCACCACCGCGCCGAGCATTGGATCGTGGTTTCCGGTACCGCCGAAGTCACCTGTGACGAAAAGGTATTTCTGCTGGGCGAAAACCAGAGCACCTTCATTCCGCTTGGCAGCCGGCACCGCCTGCGGAACCCCGGCAAAGTGCTGTTGGAATTGATCGAAGTGCAATCTGGTAGTTACTTGGGTGAAGACGATATCGT
>JBAPPP010000462.1:0-15654 GCA_049280175.1 Rhodanobacter sp. | reverse complement strand
GGCTGCCGTGCTCCAGCACGTGCATTCCAACTACGAGATCGACCTGTTCGCCCACCTCATTGCCGAGGCCTCGCGCCTGACCGGCACGGCGGATATGGCGAACAAGTCGCTGCGCGTCATCGCCGATCACATTCGTGCCTGTTCGTTTCTCATCGTCGATGGCGTGCTGCCGTCGAACGAGGGGCGTGGGTATGTGCTCCGTCGCATCATCCGTCGCGCGCTGCGCCATGGCTGGATGCTCGGCGTGCGCGGCGACTTCTTCTGGAAGATGGTGCGGCCACTGGTCGAGGAAATGGGCGTCGCCTATCCGGAGCTCGCGACGAAGCAGGCATTCGTCGAAGACGCACTGCGTGCCGAGGAACAGCGCTTCGGCGAGACGCTGGAACACGGCATGCGAGTGTTCGACGAGGTCGCCGGAAAATCTGCCAAAACGATTGCGGGCGAGGACGCATTCCGCCTGTACGACACCTATGGTTTCCCTGTTGATCTCACGGCTGACATCGCGCGCGAGCGCGGTCTCGAGGTGGATATGGCGGGCTTCGAGCAGGCCATGAACGAGCAGCGCGAGCGCGCCCGTTCGGCCGGCCGCTTCGAGGCGAAGGGACAGATGCCGGCCGAGCTGGCCAGCCAGTTGAAGCCAACCGTATTCCTCGGTTACGAGGCGCTACGCAGCCAGGGCAGCAAGGTGCTCGGCATCGTCCGCGCCGGCAAGCAGTTCGACCAGCTCGATACGGGCGAGGAAGGCTTGCTGATCCTCGACCGCACGCCTTTCTACGCC
The DNA here is from genome assembly GCA_049280175.1 of Rhodanobacter sp. Lineage (GTDB taxonomy): Bacteria > Pseudomonadota > Gammaproteobacteria > Xanthomonadales > Rhodanobacteraceae > Rhodanobacter. Next base: position 14,876 of record JBAPPP010000462.1, on the reverse strand, counting down.
GAATCGGGCGGGCAGGTCGGTGATACCGGTGAGCTGATCAATCCCGCGGGTCGCTTCGACGTCAGTGACACTTTGAAGATGGGCGGTGTGTTCTTCGGTCACGCCGGTCGCTGGCAGGGTGCGCAACCGCTGCGTACCGGCGATACCGTCGAGGCCGGCGTGGATGCGGCACGTCGTCAGGCGATTGTGCTCAATCATTCGGCCACCCATCTGCTGCACGCAGCGCTGCGCAAGGTGCTGGGCGATCACGTCACGCAGAAGGGTTCGCTGGTCGCGCCGGAGCGTCTGCGATTCGACTTCTCGCACTTCAAACCGATGAGTCGCGATGAACTGGCACGGGTCGAGGCGATGGTGAATGCCGAAGTGCGCCGCAACGCCGCCGCCGACGTGCGCCAGATGGCTTACGACGACGCGATCGAGTTTGGCGCGATGGCTCTGTTTGGCGAGAAATACGGCGACGAAGTGCGGGTGCTGAAGATGGGCGAGTTCTCCACCGAATTATGCGGTGGCACCCACGTCAGCCGCACCGGCGACATCGGTCTATTCAAGATCGTCAGCGAGGCCGGCGTGGCTTCCGGCGTGCGTCGCATCGAGGCGGTCACCGGTGAGGGTGCATTGGCCTGGGTGGCCGACGAGGAGCGTCGTCTGGGCGAACTGTCGCAACTGCTATCCAGCAGCGGCGACGATGCGGTGGAAAAGCTGCGGCAGTTGTTCGATCGGCAGAAAAAGCTCGAGCGCGAACTCGACTCGCTGCGCAGCAAGGCGGCGGGTTCGGCTACCGCCGATCTGGCCAGCTCCGCACAGGAGGTCGGCGGCATCAAGGTGGTGGCGGCGCGGCTGGAGGGCCTCGATGCGAAGTCGTTGCGCGACAGCGTGGATCAACTCAAGCAGCAGCTCGGTGATTGCGTGATCTTGCTGGCTGGCGCGGCAGATGGTCGCGTCGCCTTGATCGCGGGCGTGCACGGCAAGGCACTGGAGCGTATCAAGGCGGGCAACGTGGTCGCGCATGTTGCAGCGCAGATCGACGGCAAGGGCGGTGGCCGTGCGGATATGGCCCAGGGCGGTGGCTCGGATACGGCCAATTTGCCGGCAATTCTGGCCGCTTTGCCAGGGTGGATCTCAAGCCAGTGAGCGATGCATGGGCCAGGCGGCATATGCCATTTGTCACGATCCAGACGCATTGCACATGACAATCACGCTCGGCTAGTATCGTAGAGGTGTCGACGCCATCGGTTGTGATGGTGTCGCCAGTCAGGACGCTTAGGAGTGTTTTGGCTGTGAGCCGGGAAGGCGGTAGGGCCTTCGACGGATCAATCGTCGAACTGCGGATGGATGTTGCTCAGGGGTGAGGCACCATCGATCCGCGGGCCTGTGACCAACAGCATTAATGGAGTAGCAAACATGTTGATTCTGACCCGCAGGGTCGGCGAAACCCTGATGATCGGTGACGAGGTGACCGTCACCGTCCTAGGTGTGAAAGGCAATCAGGTGCGTATCGGCATCAACGCACCCAAAACCGTCGCCGTCCACCGCGAAGAGATCTATCAGCGTATCAAGGGCGAACATGAATCAGGCAGCGAGTCGCCTGAAGAGCCCGGCGAGCACTGATTCTTCAATAAAGGCTTTACCTCGACCACGCCGGTCAGTATCCTTGCCGGCTCCGCAGTGATGCGGAAAAAAACCCCGGAGAGATGCCCGAGCGGCCGAAGGGGCTCCCCTGCTAAGGGAGTATAGGGTCAAAAGCCTTATCGAGGGTTCGAATCCCTCTCTCTCCGCCAGATTGCAGAAAGCCCTGATTTATCAGGGCTTTTTTGTGGCCTGGAGAAAGGCGCCTAGTTCTGCACCTCGTTCGCCATCCCGTCGGCATGCGACAGTTCGGCGTGATCTGCATGCGGCTTGCAAATCGCCAGGGGCCAGATCCAGGCCTGCCCGCAGGCTTGTATCCCCTGTGCGCGACAGGCTCGGTTCACCGCTCGATGCAGGGAGGGCCAAGCCAAGCACAGGCCGAGTGAGCCGGTGGCGCGGTCCCTTAGCTTGCTCGCCCCGAGTCGAGCGGCCGGACGGTGGGATCGAAGCTGATACCTACTCTGTTTGTTGGGTCAATGCGGTACACGCCGAACTGACATTTCTCCGCGCGCAGCGCAAAGTCCGCGTAGTAGTTGATCCCGGCGCGAGGGATGAAGCTGAGCCCAGGCGAGCAGGAATACATGACGTGATAGCCGCTGGCGACCAGGGCCTTGTAGAGCACAATGCGCCGATTTTCTGGCACCCGGACATGTCCATTGTCGGGATTGAGCACGTAGCACGCGCCGCTATCGCACATCTGCAATCTATCTTTCTGCAGGTTGGGCGAAAGCTTGATGTCGGCCTGGGCCTGGTCGATGGGTGGCTGGTAGGTCGGCAAGCTGACACAGCCAGTCACAAGCATGCAAAGCGCAAACAGCGTGGATGGACGTGGGTAGCTCATGAACGCTTCTCCTGCCGATTCATGACCTTCGGGCGATAGGTTTCCAGCACCTTGGCAGTCTCCTGGTCCCCGGGAACTTTCTGATCGTCAAAAAGCAGGTAGACCCAATCGTCGAGCTTGCCGCCAACACGGCCAAACTCGAGTTCGTCGTTGGTGATGCCTCGTATGGCATCAGGCAAAGATTCGAACATGCGGAAGTACGGCTTATGGCGCTGCTGGGCCAGTTCCGCGCTGTGGTACATCAGGTAGGCCGTAATGGTGTCGCGATCGATATAGCCGTTGCCATCAAAACCCACCTTGAGCAACTCGCCGGGCCCAGGCTCGTCCCAGTAACCACCTGTCCAGCCTGTGATAGGCCCCCGAACACTGTGATAGCCGGTAGCACAGCCACTGATGAGCAGCGCTAGCGCCATCGGTAACGCGAAATTACGCATACCGCCCCCTGTATTCAGACATTCGCAGTTGCGGCGACGCCTTGCTCCAACTTTGACCCCAGTCGACCAATCGGTTACTGGATGCCGCAACGGAGTGGCTTGTGTTGCCGGTGAGTAGGTCAATTAATTGACCGTGATTTACGGCTTTAACGGCACGCCGTCTGGAGTGCTTCCGGTCCCGCCGGCGGCGGGCGGCACAGCATCGTCCTCACCCAGCGAAGCCGCAAACTCAAGATCCGCTTTCTTGATTGCTTCAGCCAATTGCACATCGTCCGAGGGTTTCTTCAACTTGGGGGTCACGTCCGTCTCTGGCGAATAGACCGAGCGAAAGCTGTGCGGCTTGCCGTCGAGCGTGGCGACAATTTCGATCACGATCGGTGGCACCGTGGTTTTGAGATCGGTTGCCGCATACCACCCTCCGTGCATCTGGGTTGCGGCACATTTTTCACCCATCTGCGACATCATCGAAGGGATAAGGCCGCTGGAGACCGCGCTGAGACCTTTCTTCAGCGTTTGCTTCGCATTGAGATACGCGGCGTAGTGAGTCACTGTGATGGCATGACCATGCCATGGGTCGCCCGGCAAGCTGGCGAGATCGTCGCGCAATGCCTCGATGTGCGATTTGCTGCTTTTCTTCTCGGCCAGCGTAAAGATGCCGTAGTCGCAGCTGGTAATCCAAAGCGAATGCATTTCAAAGACCTTGTCGCTCTGCGGTCGCTGATCGATCACCGACGGGCCACCATGCGTCAGCGGCGCGACAACGGATTCTGCAGCCGGAGTGGCCTTATCTGTGGATGCTTGCACCGGCGATGCGGCTGCCTTCTGTGGCTGCTGTGTGGCGCAGCCGGTCAGAACGCACGCAGCGACAAGCAACGTGCCGGAAGCACGCAACGAGCTACTCATGAAGACCCCCTGTATTGACGTATTCCTTGACGTCGCAAGCGACCCGGGCGAGTCGCGTTGCCCCGCTCGAATGATGCATTTCCGTCTATGAAACCACAAGCATATAGACGTCCATCGAGCAGGCACATCGATACGGCTTGATCGCAAGACTTGCGGTCAACTTCGTTGTTGCGATCTACGAGGCGGACGTCGACGGGTTGCTGCCAAGTTCGCGCGTCAGCCCTGATGCGCCTCATCCGTACTTTCGTCGGGGCGCGATCGGCGCTGCCTCAAGCAGCCGCTTGATCGTCGTTCTATGATAGTTAAATATCATTGACACAATAATGTTAATCAGATAACACTGTAGTCGTGGGCTGTCCACGCGGCTATCTCTGAGGGGAGAACGTCATGAAGTCTCAGCAACTGCGGCATGCGCGTCGGGGGATGTGCATGGCCATCGCGGTGGGCTTGCTTGGACCACTTGCGGTGGTGGCGCAGCCATCGTCTGCGGTGGGCGCGAATTCCACGGCGGGACTCGTCGCCAGCGATGGGACAGGGGCGCCTGCTGGCAGCCCGGATCAGGGCGCGCAATTGCAGGCTGCACCCAGTGGTACGACCGCGACAAATCTTGGCGCTATCGTGGTTACTGCGAACAAGCGCAAGGAGCGTTTGCAGGATGTGCCGATGGCCGTGTCGGCGACGTCGGGTTACCAGCTTGAGCGCCAGAGCGCCTTCAGCTTTGCCGACTATGCCACGCAGATACCCGGGCTCAATGTCATTTCAACCGGCGCGGGTCAGACCCAGCTGGTGTTGCGCGGCATTACGTCGGGTTCCGGCCAGGCGAATGCTTCTGTGGGAACCTATATCGACGACACGCCGTACGGCTCGAGCACGGTTTATTCGGCTGGTTCCGTGTTGTCGCCGGATATCGACCCTGACGACCTGCAGCGCGTTGAGGTGTTGCGTGGACCGCAGGGCACGCTGTACGGATCGAACACTCTGGGCGGACTGGTCAAGTTCGTCAGCACTCCGCCTGACAGCACGCAGTTTTCCGGTCGTGTCGAGGCCGGTGGCAGCAGCGTTTCTGGCGGTGGCAGTGGCTACGACACGCATGCCACGGTCAACTTGCCGCTTATCCAGAACACGCTCGCGCTGCGCGTCAATGCTTATGATCGCAAGGATCCGGGTTACGTCGACAACGTGTTCACCGGGCAGAAGGATCTCGACGGCGACAAGGTGGGCGGCGGACGCGCGCAACTGTTGTGGACGCCGACGCAGAACTTCTCGATTAATTTTTCAGCGCTTGCACAGAACCTGACCAGCAGCAGCTTGGCGAACGCCGGCACGGACGTCGACCCGGTAACGTTGAGGCCGATCTATGGCGATCTGCAGCAAAGTCGTGCGGCCAGCACCGGCTTGTTCGATGTGCGCTATCGGCTTTACAGCGTCGACCTGAATGATGATTTTGGTTGGGCGAAGCTGGTCTCCACGAGCAGCTACAGCACGCTGGACAAGGAGTCCAATACGGATTCCACCGCGGCCTACGCGCCGCTGCTGAATCCCTTGCTCGGCCTGACTGGCGTCGGCTATTCGATAACCGATCCGATTACGCTGGGCAAATTCACCCAGGAACTGCGCCTGCAATCGCCACAGGATCAGACGCTGGAGTGGCGCGTGGGCGTTTTCTACACGCGCGAGCACAGCAGCAACGAGCAGAACATCTTGAGCTTCGATGCAAGCACGGGCGCCCCGGTCGATCTGCCCACCCTTGGCGAAATTTCGGTGGGCCCCGCAATCTTCAGGGAGTGGGCCGGCTTTGGCGACGTGACCTGGCACGCTACTTCGCAATTCAGCATCCTGCTCGGTGCGCGCTACAGCAGTGATGAGACCTCCTTTACGCAAACCGGCAATGGCCTATTGGTCGGCTCCAGCGATTTCACCATTCGCCAGTCCGACAGTCCGACCACGTTCCTGCTCAACCCGAGTTACAAATTCAACGATGACTTGATGGGCTACGCACGTATCGCCTCGGGCTTCCGGCCCGGTGGTCCGAACGTCGGCGTGCCACCTGGCCTGGGCGCGCCGGTGACGTTTGGTCCTGACAGGCTGGTGAGCTACGAGCTGGGTTTGAAATCGATCATGCTCGATAACCACATGACGATGGATGTCGACGCGTTTTACATCAACTGGAGCCAGATCCAGCTGACCTCGTTTGCCGGTGGCTTCAGCTTTCTCGGCAACGGCGGCAAAGCCACCAGCCAGGGTCTCGAAGGCAGCTGGCAGTACTCGCCCTTGCACGGTTTGATGCTCTCGGCGAATGCCAGCTGGACTGACGCGAAACTCGCGGCGGACACGCCGCCAGGGTTGTTCGGTTACAAGGGCGATGCCCTGCCGTATGTGCCGAAATGGAATGCCAGTCTGGGGGCGGACTACGACTTCCCGATCGCGAATGGATGGTCGGGTTTCGTCGGCGGGAGCTATCGCTTCATCGGTGACCGCGCGTCCGATTTCGCGGTCGTTCCCGGGCCACGTGCCACGGTTCCCAGCTACTACGAAATCGATCTGCGCGCGGGCGTCAACTACAACAATTGGAGTTTCAAGGCGTACGTCAAGAACCTGACCAACGAACGCGGTATCAACGCGATCGGCCCGGAAACCACCGATCCCCTCGGCAGTCCTTTCAGCGCGGCCTATGTGATGCCGCGCACGGTCGGCGTGTCGGCCACCGTCGATTTTTGAAGTGCCTCGTTGCCAACCAGCTTTCGGAGTTCATCCATGAACAGTTACGCAAAATGCGGTGCGGCGTTCGTCTTCACCTGCATCGCGGGAATCGCGATGGCGCAGGTAACGCCGCCGCTGCAGACGGAACCGACCGGTCCGGCTGCGCTGCACCCGGCTTCCACTCCCACGGCCGTCGCGCCGACGAGCAGCGCTGCTGAAACGACGCACGCCTTGACGGCAGAAGATCTCTCGACCTTCTTCGATGGTTTCATGCCGTTCGCACTCGAGCGCGGTGACGTCGCTGGCGGGGTGATCTCGGTAGTCAAGGACGGCAAGGTGCTATTCGCCCGGGGCTACGGCCTTGCCGACCTCAAGACGCGTACGCCGCCTTCGCCTGAAACCACGCTGTTCCGGCCCGGCTCGACCTCCAAGTTGTTCACCTGGACGGCGGTGATGCAGCTGGTCGAGCAAGGCAAGCTTGATCTCGACGCGGATATCAATCAGTACCTCGACTTCAAGATTCCGCCGTTTGACGGCAAGCCGATCACCTTGCGCAACGTCATGACGCACACGCCGGGTTTCGAGGAAACGGCTCGTGGATTGTTGCCGGCATCGACCGACGACGTCGACTTAGGAAACTATCTGAAATCGCACATCCCGGCGCGGATCTTTGAGCCGGGAAAAACGGTGGCCTATTCCAATTACGGTTGCGGTCTTGCCGGTTACATCGTGCAGCGCGTGTCGGGCGAGCGCTTCGAGGATTACATCCAAAAGCACATCTTTGCGCCGCTGGACATGCAGCACTCGAGCTTCGCCCAGCCCTTGCCGCCATCGCTGGCGCCGCTGATGTCCAAGGGCTACGACAGCGCGTCGGATGGCAAGCCGCACGCGTTCGAGCCGGTCGATCCAGCCCCTGCCGGTGCACTCAGCAGCTCGGCCACGGACATGGCGAATTTCATGATCGCCCAGTTGCAGGGTGGCCGCTTCGGCGACACCCGAATCCTGACGCAGGCCACTGCGGACCTGATGCATAGCCACCAGTACAGTGCGGCACCTGGTTTGAACGGGTTCGATCTGGGCTTCTATCAGGAGGATAGTCACGGCCAGCGCATCATCGGCCATGCCGGCGATACCATCGTGTTCCATAGCGACCTGCATCTGATGCTGGATGCGAACGTCGGCGTCTTCATGTCGTTCAACAGCGCTGGCAACGAAGGCGGCGCGCATGTGATCCGCAAAGCGGTCTTTGCGAAGTTTCTTGACCGCTACTTCCCTTACAGCGCGCCGGCGGAGCCCACGGTAGCCACGGCGAAGGCGGATGCCGCACGAGTGGCGGGTTGGTACGAATCAAGCCGTCGCAATGAAAGCGCCATGCGTGCGTTGTACATGCTCAGCCAGGTCAGCGTCGCCGCGCAGCCGGACGACACCATCGTCGTGTCGGCCTGGAACAACTACGCGAGCAAACCGCTGCACTGGCGCGAAACCGGGCCGCTGACGTATCGCGAAGTCAACGGTGATGCGCATCTGAAATTTGTCGCCGATGCACAGGGCAACATCAGTTACTGGGCCACCGATGTGGAAGCGCCGGTGTTCGTGTTCCAGCGTGTGTCTGCTGCCCGGGGAATGGGTTCGGTCGGTATGTGGGCAGTCCTGTCATTCGCCGTCGTCATCGTGGCCCTGCTGACCTGGTTTATCGGCGGCTGGGTGCGCCGACACTATCGCCGTCCACTGGTGCTTGCCGATGCTCAGCGCCGCTCGCGCCTGCTGTCGCGGCTGGGTGCGCTGGCACTGTTCGTGGATATGGCTGGATGGCTGGGTCTGCTCGGCGCGCTGTCGGTAAGCGAAGACATCGTGCTGCAGGGCAGGGCCACGCCGTGGCTTTATCTGCTCTACGTGCTGGGCCTGTTCGGCGTACTCGGTGCCGTCGCCGTGGTTGCGCACGCGGTACGCAGCTGGCTGGCGCCGCGTCGCAGCCGCTGGGTACTCGCAGGCGAAACCGTATTGGCGCTCGCTGCGATCTACCTGGTGTGGTTCATCGTGGCATTCGGCCTGATCAGCTTCAGCGCACGTTATTGAGGGCTCGCCGTCGCGCGCGCACTTCCGAATCAACAGGAGTTTTCATGAACAGCAATGGACAAGCGCGTCTGCGGATGCAGGCGCGCATCGAGCGGCGACCGACCGTAGCGCCCTTCCACATCACGGGCTATACCTTCAACGCGTTCGAGGCGGTGGTGGTCACCCTGGAAGAGGACGGCATGGTTGGTCAGGGTGAAGGCCTCGGGGTCTATTACAAGAACGACACGCCGGAAAGAATGCTGGCACAGATCGAGGCAGTGCGCGATCGGATCGAGGCCGGCCTCACCCGTGAACAGCTGCAGGGAATGCTGCCTGCCGGCGGTGCGCGCAACGCGCTCGACTGTGCGCTGTGGGATCTGGAGGCCAAGCGCAGCGGCAAGCCCGTGTGGGTGCTGGCCGGTCAGGACCAGCCGAAGGCGCTGATGACTACCTTCACGGTCGGCGCTGACGAACCGCAGGTGATGGCCGAGCGTGCCTGCGCCTTCGCGAGCGCACGTGCGATCAAGCTCAAGCTCACCGATGACAATCTCAACGCGCAACGCGTGCTGGCTGTGCGTGCGGCGCGCCCTGATGTCTGGTTGATGGTGGATGCCAACCAGGGCTTGACGCGTGAGAGCCTTGCGCGCCTGTTGCCGACGCTGGTGGAGGCACGGGTGGATGTGATCGAGCAACCTTTTCCGATCGGCGAGGAGGCGTGGCTCGACGGGCTGGATCGACCGATACGCCTCGCGGCAGACGAAAGCGTGCAGGATCGCAACGACCTGCAGAAGATGGTCGGCCGCGTCGATATCATCAACATCAAGCTGGACAAGTGCGGTGGCCTGACCGAGGCGCTGGCGATCGTCACCGACGCGCGCAAGCTGGGTTTCGAGCTGATGGTCGGCAACATGTCCGGCTCATCGCTGGCCATGGCGCCGGCCTTCGTCGTGGGGCAGTACTGCGACGTGGTCGACTTGGACGGCCCCACGTTTCTGACCAGTGACCGATCGCCAGCGGCCAGCTACGAAGATGGATACATCTGGTGTGCTGACGAGTTGTGGGGTGGACCGGTGACAGTTGCGGCATAGTGGTCACCTACGTACCACGCAGGGCAGGGCGAGCAGGCGCATGATCGAAGTTCCCAACGCAGTAGACAGCAAGAACTGGTTTGGACATCCACGCGGGCTGAGCGTCCTGTTTCTGACCGAGATGTGGGAGATGTTCTCCTTCTTCGGCATGCGCGCGATCCTGGTCTATTACATGACCAAGCATCTGAACATGGGGCAGGAATACGCCTCGCTGGTCTATGGTGGCTACGCGGCCTTTGTCTATTTCACGCCGGTATTTGGCGGCATGGTGGCCGACCGCTGGCTGGGCAAGCGCAATGCGGTGGTGATCGGCGCAGCGGCGATGGCGCTGGGCCATTTCATGATGTCTTCCGAGGCGCTGTTCTATCCGGCGCTGATCACGATTGCACTTGGCAATGGCCTGTTTCTGCCCAGTCTGGCCAGCCAGATCGAAGGTCTCTATCGCGAGGGCGACGTGCGCAGCAAGAGCGCCTACAACATCTACTACGTGGGTATCAATCTGGGCGGATTCCTGGCTCCGCTGGTGTGCGGCACACTGGGCGAGGCCTATGGCTGGCACTGGGGTTTCGCCGCCGCTGGCTTCGGCATGTTGCTGTCGCTGGTGATTTATCTGGCAGGGCGCCGTTACCTGCCGCCGGAACCGGCGCGTGGTGCCGCCATGCGCGCGGCCAAGCCACCGCTGGATCGTGCCGCGCGCGATCGCTTTGCCTTTCTCATCGGCATCGCCGCGATCGTGGTGATCTTCCGCGGTGCCTACGAGCAGAATGGCAACACCATCGCCTTGTGGGCTGACACCGGCATCGACCGCCAGCTGGCGTCGGGCTGGGTGATACCGATGACATGGTTCCAGTCGATCAATTCGCTCGCGGTGTTTGCGTTCACTCCGATTCTGGTCGCGCGCTGGACGCGCCTGGCCCGACGCGGCGTGGAAACACCGTTGCTGGGAAAGATGGCATTCGGTGCCACCATTGTCGGTGTTTCCTACGTTGCACTGGGCGTCGTCGCTGCATGGAACGAAGCACACGGCACGCGGGCGAGCTGGCTGTGGCTGTTCGGCTGGTTCGTCGTGTTCACCATCGGCGAGCTCTACATCCTGCCGGTCGGACTGGCGCTGTTCGGTCGGCTGGCGCCGGAAGGATTTCGCGCGACCAGCATCGCCACGTGGTTCTTTGCCGGCTTCTTTGGCAACCTGCTCGCCGGTGCACTGGGCACGCTGTGGAGTGCACTTACCCACGGCTGGTTCTTCACCCTGATCGGGGCGGTTTCCGGCGTGTCGGCGTTGCTGCTGTATGCGCTCAGCCTTCGTATGGGTAATGTGGAGCATCAGCGTGCCGCGACCGGCGCTGCGTTGCCCGCCCATTGAGCAGACCACGATGACCAAAGACCTGCAGAAGAAATTGAAGAGCCGGTGGGAGTCGTTCACTACCTCCGAGCAGAAGATCGCCACCCATCTTTTGCAAAACGTCAGTGGCATCCCGTTCGAGACGGCGGCGTCACTGGGCAAGCGCGTCGGCGTCAGCCCGATGACCGTGGGACGCTTCTTGCGCAATCTCGGCTATGCCGGCCTCAACGAGTTGAAAGAAGAACTGCGCGGCGACGCTCCGTGGTTGCAGCTGTACGCGATCCCGGAGCAAACCACGAATGCCGACGCTGTTTCCGAAACCCTCAAGGCGGAAATTCGCGGACTGACCAAGGCGCACGCACTGACCCGCACCGCGGAGTGGAAAGCCATCGTCAAGCTGCTGGTGGCCGCCGACCGCATTTCTGTCGCCAGCTTTCACCAGGGGCGCTTCCTCGGAATCGGTTTTGCCGGGCTGCTGCAGCATGTCAAGCCGCGCACGGTGTTTGTCGAAGGACTCGATGGCGCTTATGCCGACGTGCTGCTCGATTCGACCCAAAAGAGTTGCGTAGTGCTGATCGACTTTCGGCGCTATTCGCGGCATTTCCGCATCCTGGCCGAGGAAGCGGCGGCGCGCGGCATTCCGCTGGTCATCATTACCGACAGTCAGTGCTACTGGGCGACTCAGTTCACCGACAAGGTGCTGATGCTGCCGGTCGATGCCGATCGTCCCTGGTACAACTTCACTTCGGTCACCAGTCTGCTCAGTTCGCTGATCGCTGCGGTGAGTCGCGAGCAAGGTGACATGTTCGAGCGCATCGGCGACATCACGCAGCTGCGGCAGAAGCTGGTGGGCTACGTGGAGGCGCCGCCAGACGTAAGGCATGCCGCAGGCGCGGGCATGGAGAGCAAGACCAGCAGCAAGGGGAAGGGCAGCGTGGCCACGCGCAAGAGCCGCGGCCGACCCAAGGTTTGACATGCATTCGCTGTGCTGAAGGCGTTGCCGTCAGCAACCGGCAACACCATCGAACGGGGGAGTAGCTGATGATCCACAGAATGCGTGCAAGGCCACCGTGCCAGCGTACGGTGAGCCGTTGGCTGGCCGGTGCAATGGTCGCACTGGCCACACTGCTGCCGTCGAGTTCATTCGGCGCAACGCCGCCCCCGTCCGCTGCGCCACAAACACTGGATGCGTTCGCCAGCAAGGTCATGCAGACGTTCGATCCCCCGGGCATGTCGCTGGTGGTCGTCGACGGCGACAAGATCCAGAGCCATGCCTACGGCGTGCGCAAGCTGGGCTCCGCCGCGCCGGTGGATGCGCACACGATCTTTCCGATCGGCTCCAACACCAAGGCGTTCACCACCGCGGCGCTGGCGATTCTGGTTGACCAGGGCAAGCTGCGCTGGGACGACTGCGTGGTCGACAAGCTGCCGGGCTTTCGCATGTACGACGCGTATGCGTCCAGCGAGATGACGGTGACTGACCTGCTGGTTCACCGTAGCGGGCTGGGGCTGGGCGAGGGCGATCTGATGATCTTCCCCACCACGGACCGCAGCCGCGCCGAGCTGGTACATGACATCCGCTATCTGAAACCAGCCCACTCATTCCGTGCCGACTACGATTACGACAATGTGTTGTACATCGTCGCCGGCCAACTGGTCGAGGCGGTGTCCGGCCAACGCTGGGAAGATTTCGTGCAGCAGCACATCCTCGATCCGCTGGGCATGCACGACACCCAGGTCAGCATCGACGCGCGCGGCGCCGATCAGGTATCGCTGCATGCCAGGAACTCCACCCCGGTGCGTGGCGTCGGCAAGCAGGCCGTGCTCACCACGGTGCTGACCGGTAGCGTGTTCGCACCAGCAGGCGCCCTGCAGGTAAGTGCCGCAGACATGGGACGCTGGCTGCAACTGCAGTTGCAGCATGGTGCCCTTGAAGATGGCAAACGTGTGTTCAGCGAGGCTGCTGCGCAGGCGTTGTGGACGCCGCAGACGCTGATCCCGATCGATCCTGCGCCGGCAGCGCTTGCCTTGGCACAACCGCAATTCGAGGCTTATGCATTGGGTCTCGAAGTGCAGGATTACCGCGGGCACAAGATCGTCACCCACCTGGGCGGCGTACTCGGCGGGATTTCGGCGGTGGTGATCATTCCGGAAAAGCATGCCGCCTTTGCCATCATGCTCAACTCCGAAGACGTCGGTGCGTTGTTCGCGATGCGCGAGCACCTGCTGGATACCTTGCTGGGTCTGTCCTCACCAGACTGGATTGCGGGCTACAAGCAGGTGTTCGACGGGGCCAATGCCAGCGCTGTGGCCGCGCTACGCGCACATGGCGCCGCCGCACATCCCGAACGCGGCCCGTCGTTGCCGCTGGTCGGGTATGCCGGTGTCTATCGCGACCCGTGGTACGGCACCGCGACCATCAGTCAGGGCAAGAACGGCAAGGGTGCGCTGAACATCAGCCTGGACCGCTCGCCGGGCCTGCACGGCACGCTGGAGCATGTGCAGTACGACACGTTCCGCACGCATTGGGCGATGCCTGATGTCGAAGATGCCTACGTCACGTTCGCGCTCAGGCCCGACGGCAGCATCGAGCAGGTGACGATGAAAGCGCTGTCGCCGAATGCGGATTTCAGCTGGGACTACCAGGATCTGCGATTCATCCCGGTAGTCGCTACCAAGTAAAGCCCTTTCTCACCATGCAGCTACCTCTATCGCGAGACTTCGCCGGAGGTGCTGAGGAGTCGCTACGCGTGAGTACACTTTCTGCATCGACGGATTCGCGGGTGGACATGCTGCCGCAGCCGTACCTGCTGTTTCTTGGCGATACCACCGAGCCGGGATACGCGAAGACAGCATTCGGTCTGCGAGATTGGGCCTCTGACCGCTGTGTCGGTGAATGGTCGCGCGGTGCGACGGTCACTACCGGCTTGCCGCGGCTGACGCCAAAGGAGGCCTGGCTGCACGGGGCACGCGGCTTGGTGATCGGAGTGGCCAATCAAGGCGGCATCATTCACGATGCGTGGGTCGCTGCGCTCGTCGAAGCGCTCGAGGCAGGCCTCGACATTGTCAGCGGCATGCACATGCGCCTGGCTGAAATTCCGCAACTCGCTGCGGCGGCGACGCGCCTGGGTCGACGCCTGATCGACATCCGCACGCCACCGCGCAATATACCCATTGCTTCCGGGCGCAAGCGTTCCGGCATGCGGTTGCTGACGGTAGGTACCGATTGCGCGCTAGGCAAGAAATACACCGCGCTGGCACTGGCGCGCGCCTTTGCCGGACGCGGCGTCGACGTCGACTTTCGTGCGACCGGGCAGACCGGGATCCTCATCGCCGGTGGCGGCATACCGATGGACGCGGTGATCGCGGATTTCGAAGCTGGCGCTGCCGAGATGTTGAGTCCCGCCGCAGCACCGCAACACTGGGATGTGATCGAAGGACAGGGCTCGCTGTTTCATCCCGCCTATGCCGGTGTGTCGCTCGGCCTGTTGCACGGCAGCCAGCCGGATGTCTTCGTCGTCTGCCATGAGCCCGGACGAGAACATGTGCTGGGCTGCAATACATTCGCGTTGCCAAGCATCGAAGAGACGGTCGACATGACGCTGCGACTTGGCCGACGTACCAACCCGGCGATCCGCTGCGCGGGTGTCAGTCTGAATACGCAGCGCCTCGACGTGCACGCAGCAGAGGAACTTCTTTCGCGCGAGAGCCGCCGACTTGGGTTGCCCGTGGCCGACCCTATGCGTGGTGGCGTGGAGTTCGATCGGTTGGTCGATGCGGCATTGCATGCACCCGACGGATGATTGAAGCCACCTTGCGCAGGCGCGGCACGTTTCCGTCCAATGGCCGGGAGCCTCGGAAAACTGCTCTTTGCTCGTCATCCCTGC